>JANLFZ010000026.1:18851-23578 GCA_024653385.1 Thermoguttaceae bacterium
GCAGACGAGGCCCTGGTGCGCGAGAACCTCGAGACGATGATCCGGGCGTTTCGGCAGGCGGGGGCCGAGGTCGTTCTGGTCGAGATTCCGCGATCGTTGTACACCGATCCCTATGCGGGGCTGGAGCGCCGACTGGCCCGGGAATACGACTTGGAACTGGTGCCCGATTCGGCCATCCGTTGGATTGTGCTCACCAGTCCAATTGCCCCGCCAGGCCGCTGGATGCCCGGTTGGCGACTGACCGACGACGGTCTCCATCCGAACGAGCGTGGCAACGAGTTCCTCACGCGGCGCGTGGCCGAGGCCCTCGAGAGACTGTACGGGCCAAGCTTGCGACCGTGATGGAAGCAGCACAACGCGACCTGTGGCAGGGAAGGATGCTGTCACTGGGCGCGTTCCGGTCCTGGGTCTTGGCCCCCACGATAGCCTGCCAGGGGAAAGTACCGGTTCATGAGGTCCCGTACGGTCCAGGCATGTTCGCGGAGGAGTTCTTCCCAGCGATGGACCTCTTCGGGGGTGTACTGGTAGAACCCCCGCCCGTTGGCGATGCCCCGGGCGTCGGACGCCGCGAGGTCGCGGAGCGTGCGCGGCAACTCGGCCGCTTTGCTGAGCGTCGGCAGCACGTCCTGCATTGCCTTGGCGTACAGGGCGGGGCCACCGGTCAGGTCGATCCAGCGGAACGGGCCGCAGATCGTGGCCCACAGCCCGGCGGCATTGCGGAACGAACGGTCGATCGTCTCGACGTCGGCGATACCCTGATCGAGAAGGTTCAGGGCCTCGCGATACATCGCATAGCCCAGGCGGTTGGCCACGAACGCCGGCACGTCATGCTCGACGAGCGAAGGCTCCTTGCCGATGCGCCGGGCTAGCGCCATCGCCCTCGCGATGGGTTCGTCGGCCGTTTGCTCGCCGCGCACGATCTCCATGAACCGGGTCGCGTGCGCGGGCTCGGCCCAGTGCATGCCCAAGAACCGCTCCGGGCGTCGGCGGCCCTGTTGGAGCCGGCTGACGGGAAGGGCGGAGGTGTTGCTGGCGATGGGCACCTCCGGCCCGACCACCCCCTCGATCTGGTCGAACAGCCGGGCCTTGGCCTCGAGATCCTCGGCCACGCTTTCGACGACGAAGCCGCATTGGGCCATCGGCTCGGCGGCCTGGACAGGTTCGTAGCGCTCGGCCCATTCCTGAAGCAAGGACGCCGGGAAGCCGGCGCGGTCGACCAGATCGCCGAGGGCGCGGGCAATGGACTCGCGGGCTGCGGCGTGCGTCGCCTCGTGCCGCGTGAACGCCACGACGCGGAACCCGTGCCCCAACAAACATGCCGCAATGCCGCGCCCCAAGAGGCCCAATCCAGCCACGCCGATCGTTTCGATAGTCTGGATCATCGAGGTGTTCGCCCTGTTGCAACGGTTCGTGGGGACTGTCCCAGTTTTCGCGGCGAAGGATCGCGAATATGGGACTATCCCCCTTCCTGTGAGTGGTCACGCTCGGTTGATGAGTTTCCCGTTCCCCGGGCTCTCGGGCGGCTACATGCCGGGCATGGCCTGGTCGAGCGCCTGTTCGAGGTCGGCACGCAGGTCCTCCTCGGCCTCCAATCCCACCGAGAGTCGCACCAGACCGTCGCGAATGCCGTGCGCTAGCCGGTCGGCGCGGTCGTAGCTGGCGTGCGACATGAGTGCCGGCTGCTCGATGAGCGACTCGACGGCCCCGAGGCTGACGGCCAATTGGAACAGCCGCGTCGATTCGACCAGACGCTTGGCCGCCGCCAGATCGCCCGCGATCTCGAAACTCAGCATGGCGCCGAAGCCACCCTGCATCTGCCGCGCCGCCAGGTCGTGGCCGGGGTGATCGGCCAGGCCGGGGTAGAAAACGCGGGCGACGCGGCGGTCGCGCGCGAGGAATTCGGCCAGCCGCGCGGCCGTGCGGCACTGCTCCCGCACCCGAAGCTCCAAGGTCTTGATTCCGCGGGAACAGAGGAACGACTCGAGTGGTCCCATGACCGCCCCGGTGGCATTCTGGAGGAAGTACAGTCTCTTGAAGAGATCCGGGTCTCGAACGATCAGGGCTCCGCCCAACAGATCGCTGTGCCCGCCGAGGTACTTCGTCGCCGAGTGCATGACGATATCGGCCCCCAGTTCCAGCGGACGGGTGAGCACCGGCGTGGCGAGCGTATTGTCGACGCCCAAGAGGGCCCCGTGCCGATGGGCCAATTCGGCGCACGCCGCGATGTCGGTGATCGACAAGAGCGGGTTGCCCGGGCTCTCGATCCACAAGAGCCGGGTTCGTGGCCGGAAGGCGGCTTCCACGGCCGCCAGGTCGGTGGTGGCAACGAGCGTCGCCTCGATGCCCGCGCGATGAAGGACCTTGTGCAACAACCGGTAGGTGCCCCCGTAGATGTCGGCGCCGGCAAGAATGTGATCTCCGCTGCCCAGAAGCATGGTGACGCAGTGCGTGGCGGCCATGCCCGACGAGAAACACAGCGCCCCCGAGCCCCCTTCGAGCGAGGCGAGTGTGGTTTGGAGGGCCTTGCGCGTGGGGTTGCCGCTGCGCGTGTAATCGAACTCGCCCCATTGGCCCGCGCCAGGCTGCACAAAGGTCGAGGCCAGGTGGATCGGCGGCACGACGGCCCCGGTCTGGGGATCGCGCTCTTGGCCGACATGGATGGCTCGGGTGCGGAAGTGCATGGGAAAACCGCGCCGGGGTTTGAAGACGGGTGCGCGGCCGCGGGCGGTCGTCGGAAACGGCCGCCTGGGCTCTAGTACCGCAATCGTGTCCCGCCAACCCCGCCCGGCTGCGCGTCAGCCGACTGGACCCTCGGGGCCGCGCCGAGACCGAATCGCTCGTGAAGTTGGGCCAGAATGCGTTGTTCGAGGGCTGGATCCCGGCCCATGCTGATCCAACCTTCGTTGATTTCTTGTTCTCCGACCGCCGACACCACCCGGGTCAACGTGCTGTCGTTGCGGAACGTGGCCGCGCCGGCCGACGCATGGGCAGGATGGGCCACGTCTTCGAGTTCCTTGAACACCGCCACTTCGATCCAGTAGCCGCCGGTGGCAGGCACCACGCGAACATGGGCGCGCCTGCGGATCGATTGGAGCGTGCTCTCGATCTTCTCGTACGTGTCGGCCGAGTCGTGCCGCCACGGTTCAAAAAGCGTGGAAGCGATCTCCGGGTACGTCTCCAACCGGCCCTCGGTCAAGGTCGCTCCCACCAGACGCACGGGCTCGGTCCGGGGGATGTCGATCCGGAAGTAATCGTCCAGGACATCGACCACCGTCTCCCACACGCACTCGGGATCGCGCGTGGGCACCAGCATGGGATTCTGGTACAAGATGAGCACCGGGTTCGCCGAGGGTTCCGAGAACGAAGGAGCCACCGCGCAGCCCGAAACCCACGCCACGCAGAGGAGGACGAGAATACCAGTACGCACTTCCATCGAGGGGGGCGCCAAGCCTGCTAAACCAACCCGGTGTCGATAGTGTCGCAGGAACCGATCGGGCGAGCAAGGCCAACTCGAGCAGCCCAAGAGCGTTGCGCCGAGACCACCGCCGAGGATTGACACCTACGGCGGGTCGTATCCCCCCGGATGAAATGGATGGCAGCGGCATATTCGCCATATCCCCCGGGCGGTGCCACGAACGGCCCCGTACTTGCGGACCGCACCAATAAAGTAGTTGCTGCACGTGGGATAGAAGCGGCACTGGCGACCGACCAGCGGACTGAGGGTCCACTGGTACACTCGGACCAGCCCGATGAGCACCCAGCTTGGAATCCGCACCACGGTTCGAACGATCTTCCGACCCCAATCGCTCATGGCCGATCGCCGCAATAAAACGAAGCCCTTGTGGTGGCAATCTCCCGTAGATGACGATCATCGCCCGCGACGCCCCTAGAAGAAAGTCAATCGCTGTTACGGGAACTATCAGTGTTTCGGGGGGCATCCAAGCGCCGAGCAATCCGGGAGGCCAATCGCGGGATCGACTCCTTCAAGCCGCTGAGTTCGGGCATTGCATCCTGTTTGGGTACCACCACCAGGTCGATACCGCCTGGAATCTGGTGACGCGTTAGCCGAAAGGCCTCGCGGATCAATCGCTTCCAACGGTTTCGGGCGACGGCTTTGCCGAGCCGGCGAGAGACCGACAGCCCCAACCGCGGGTGGGCAAGGCCGTTGCGGCATCCGAAGACGGTCAGGCGATCGTCGCCCGCGGTACAGCGCAGGCGAAACGCCCGCTCGAAATCCGACGCGCAGCGGATGCGATACTCGCGTGGCAGTCGCTGGTCGGGCATGGCCTACCATCGCAAGTTGGCCCGAGGGTCGAAGGGATGCCGCGCGTCGATCTGTCGAATGGCCTCGCGCGCGGCATCGTCGAGCTGCTTCGGGAGCACGATCTGGATTTCGGCCAGCAAGTCACCGGGGGGCCCGTCCTTGACGGCGACCCCGTGCCCTTTCACCCGGAGCTTTTGCCCGCTCGACGTACCGGGCGGCACGTGCAGGGAAACGACCCCTTTGGGCGTGGGGACATCGACGCGCCCCCCGAGCGCGGCCTCGGCCAGGGTCACCGGCACCCGAACGATCAGGTTGTTGCCCTTGCGTTGGAAAAACGGATGGGGCTCGACGCGCACGGTCAGCAACAGGTCGCCTGCCGCGCCGCCTGCCGTGCGTTCTCCCTGGCCGCGGAGTCGGATGCGTTTGCCGTCTTCGATTCCGGGCGGGATCTTGACGGCAATCG
>JANLFZ010000026.1:23588-23972 GCA_024653385.1 Thermoguttaceae bacterium
CGAGCGTCAACTCGATCTCGCCGCCCGTGATCGAGGTGGTAAACGGGATCGAGATCTCGTGTTCCAGGTCGGCCCCGCGCCGCGCACGTGTGCCGCCGGCCCGGCGCCGGCTGGCCGACTCTTTGCGAAACTGGGAGAAGATCTCCCCGAGATCGATCCCTACGCCGCCAAACCGCTCGCCAAAGAACTGGCTGAAATCGACATCCTCGAACCCCCCAAAACCACCGTGCCCTGTGCCCCCACTCCAGTGGGCTCCACCATGCGGTCCAGCGCCCATGGTCTCGAACGAACTGCCGTATCGATCGTATAGCTCCCGCTTCTTGGGGTCCTTGAGCACATCGAATGCGTTTTGAATGCGTTGGAACTTTTTCTTGGCGTCCTTGT
>JANLFZ010000279.1 GCA_024653385.1 Thermoguttaceae bacterium
CAGGGGATCGACGCGGGTCCCTACGGGCTGCCGCGCCGCTGGCGGCCCTTGAGCTGGAAGGTCGACGGCGTCGAGTACGGCTGGGAGCGGCCCATCTCGACCCAGCAGACCGGTTTTTCGTTCATCTCGCAGTCGCGTGGATGGCTACCCAACCCGGTCGGCGGCGTGCTCTGGTACGGTGTCGACGACACGTACACCACGTGCTATGTTCCGCTCTACTCGGGCATCGACGCGGTGCCGAAGTCGTTTGCCACGGGCTCCGAGGCGAAGTTCTCGTGGGACTCGGGCTGGTGGGTGTTCAACTTCGTATCGAACTACGCCTATCTCAAGTGGTCGCACATGACGCCCGAGATCCTGGCGGCGCAAAAGGACATCGAGTCGACCCTCCTGGCCCTCCAGCCGGCCGTCGAGAAGACCGCCGTCGAGCTTTCGAAATCGAGTCCCAATCTTCTGACGCGCTATCTGACCGACTACTCGGTGATGCACGCCGAGCAGACGCTGGCGCGGTGGCGTGCCTTGGCCGAGCACCTCGTGACGAAGTACAACGACGGCTACGTGCGCGACGCCGAAGGGAAGTACCCCGACGTGGGCTATCCCGAGGCTTGGCTTCGCCGCGTGCTCAAGGAGCGTCCCGAACAGTTCCGCATTCCGGCCGAGAAGCCGGTCAAGTAGGCGGACCGGCCGCGGCGCAGTCGACC
The DNA here is from genome assembly GCA_024653385.1 of Thermoguttaceae bacterium. Taxonomy (GTDB): domain Bacteria; phylum Planctomycetota; class Planctomycetia; order Pirellulales; family Thermoguttaceae; genus JANLFZ01. The sequence goes on from JANLFZ010000279.1 coordinate 699, forward strand.
ACGTCCTTGGCCCTCGACTCGGGCGTCACCTTGAGCCGCTCCCATCGCCCGTTGCGGAAGATTCCTTCGACCACGGTCTGGCGCGGAGCGTGGAGGCGGAACGAGACGTCCCAGCCCTTGGGCCAGGCGGGCAAGAGCAGGATCTTCCGGTCGTCGTATTGGAGAATCATCGCCTGAAGGCCCAGCATGCCGTTGCCGCCGTGGTCCTGGTCGGGCACCCAGTCGAAGTTGGGGCCCCAGAAAGCCGGGAAACGGCTTTGCGTGTGCTTCGTGGCGAAGCGATGGACCACGAACCTTGCCGCTTCCGGGCCCAGCCCAAGCAGCGCCGCTTGCACGGGGTCTTGCTGCCAGCCGACGCTGCCCTTGACGTGCCTGGCGGCGAAGCTCGCGCGGGCCAGGTCGAGGTCCTTCTTGCCCACGCCGTAGAGGCGGAAGGGGAAGATCGCGTACAGTTCGGGGTTCTCGATGTTTCCGCGGTGCGAAAACTCCTTGGCCGGCGCGAGCATGGTCTTGCCGGCCTCGCGGCGCATGGGTAACGGCGGGAGCTTCGCGCCGAGTTCCTTCCACCGCGCCCGCTGGTCGGCCGAGGCCACGTCGTCGGGCAGGGCCACCAGCCGCGGGAGCACGGCGTGCAATCCGGCGACCTCGGGCATGGGGTTGACGGCCGTCCACCACGTTTCGAGGGCCTGGGCCGGCTCGATGCGCAGGGTGCCGTCCGGCTCGCGGGGATAATGCCGCGCATAGAACGTGGCCACCGCGTCGGCCAGCGGCACGAGCCGGTCGCGGGCGAACTGGCGGTCGCCGGTGAAATCGTAGTAGTCGAGCATCATCATCGACAGTTCGAGCCCGCCCACCCAGTTGCGCCGGATGTACTGGTTGAGCATGAGCGACTGCGGGTGCCCGTCGCGTTTCCAACCGAAATCGTCGTTACAGGGCGTGCCCCAGAAGTAGATCGTCTCGGCGAAGAACGCCCCCTCGTGATCGTAATAGGTCTTGGTGATTCCCTTGGCCAGCGGCAGGGCGTCGAGGTACATGCGGAACAGGGGCTGCATCAGATCGAAGTCGCCGGCGGCCAGCATCGGCCAGTAGGGAAACCGGGTGTTCTGCCACCAGTAGCAGCCACCCCAGCGCCGATAATCGCCGTCGCTTCCCTCGGCATCGACCGTGAAGAGGGAGCCGTTGAACTTGATCGGCATGGCCCCCCGGCCTGCGCAGGCGGTGATGAAGCGCTGAAGGGCATAGCCCTGGTTCACCGTCTCGAGCGATGCCCCGATGCGTTGCGAGGCGACCCGCTTGCCGTCGAGGTACAGGCACAGCTCGCCGGCCGAATCGAACACGCCGGCCACGTGGGTCCAGCGCCCGGGGGCGAGGTTCGCCTTGTGGGTCAGCGTGCACGGTTCGGTGATCATGCGGAGCGAGTTGCCGGGAAAGGTGTCCAAGAGGTAGCCGTTGTTGGTACCGACTTTCGATTTGTCGAGAATCCGGCCGTCGGTGCTGGAGGCTGGGTCGCGGGCGACCCACGCGGCCAGGGTACATGCCGCGGCGAGATCGAGTTTGGGATGATCGGGCGTCTCGACCCAGCCCTTGCCGCCCAGGCGGATCGCCTTGCCGTGGGGCCCGTCGACCACCTCGACCTGACCGACGACTTTACCAGGCAAGCCGCCCGGCACGGCGCTGGGGAATACGCCGTCTTTTAAGTTGTCGAACGTCCAACAGGCCACCAAGGCCGGGTCGCGAGAGAGTCCCTCGTCTCGGCCGGCTGCCAGGGCGGCGACCTCGCCGGGCGAAAGGGCCCGGCCGAAGACCATCGGTCGGCTGATGCAGCCCACGAAGCGGCTGCCGCCCTCGCTGTTGGCGCCGATCCGCAGCGGAAGATCGTTGGTGGTCATCTCGGGCCCGGTGCCTGTCCCCGCCACATGAATCCAACTGCGGTCCCAGAACGCCTTCCACCACGCGCGATGCGCAGCGCGGGCCTGGTCGAGCGGGGTGGCTTCGACGCGAGCAATGGTGGAATCCAGCTCGGCCAGCCATTGCGCCTCGGTGGCCGGCTGCTTGGTCAAAGCCACGATCGACACGACATGCCGGCGTGCGGGCTCGCGCGACCGAAGCGTCTTGGGCCCGGCCTTGACGAGCCCCTCGCCCAGCATCGCGCCGCCGAAGGTCCGGAACAACAGAGGGTCGTCGGAAGGTCGGGTGATGGCCTCGAGCCCCTGGACCTTCATCGTGATCGGCCAGCCCGAGGTCACGTTGCGGTGATACCAGACGATGCGGCCGGGCACATCGAGCACGGTATCGGCCGGGACGACGAGCGGATACGGCGCCCCGAGGAGTCCTCGGGCGGCGTCGAGTTGCTTGCCCACGAGCGGCCCTGCCTGATTGCGCCAGGTCTCGAGCTGGGTCTCCAGGGCGACCGGCTCTTGGGCATCGACCTCCACGCGGACGACAGGATGGTTGGCGTCGACCCATACCCGAAGCGTCGCCGTGCCGCCGCCCACGCCGCGCCGAATCTCGATGGCGCCCTCGCCGAGGCGGAGCGTCTGCTCAAACGGCGCGCCCGGCGGAAGTCCCTCGGGCAACAGCTTGATCCGCACGCGGCCGAGTTTGAGCAGGCGCACGTGAGCATCCCAGGCGTCGCTCTTGCTCAGATAGAAGACCAGGTCGCCCTTGGGTTCGACCCAAAGGTTCAGCCCCAGGTCGCCGTTGCCCAGCGGCATCGAGCCCGACGAGTCCTCGCTTGGCGTGGTCCAGACGACATTCGCGCTATCGAGCAGGTCGCGGCCCGACAGGGCCTCGGCCGCGACCAGGGGGCCGAACCACCGAAGCACCAACGTCAACGAAAGGATGCAAAGGACTCTTGGCATGGCAGACCTCGCAGGGAGAGACGGAGCAGCAGGCCCGCGGACCAGAACCTTGTTCCGGCCCGTATCGGCCCGGCGCACATCCCCATTCTCGCGGTTCGGAGCACCCGAAGGCAATCGTCTCATGGATTGCCGGGTGTCCGGTCCTGGGCCGCGAGGGGAACCGGCGGCAGCGTGCGGATGTAGAGCACCAGCACGACGATGACCAGGAGAATGGGCACCAGCGAGGCGGCCAGCCAGATCCTGCGGGCGTGGTGTTGGCGGATGGCCGATTCGGCGCTTTCCTGCACTTCGGCGACGGTCTCTCGCCCGGCCGCAAGGACCTTCTCGACGGGCGCGGCCGCGAAGCCGTGGATTTCGACGCGGGCGGCGGTCAGCGCGTCGCCGGCCTTGCGCAAGTACATGCGTGCGTCGGCGCGGGGGTCGCTCCGTGGGCCGGGAATGGCCATGCCGAGTCGCTCGGCCTCTTCGATTTTCGCTTCGGCCTCTTCGATGGCGCGCCGCAGCCCGTCGAGGTCGTTGCGGAACTTGCGGGCCGCTTCGCCGCCGGCCACCGTGGCCCCGTGCCGTCCCTTGTCGTGGCAACCGACGCAGACCGCCCCGTCGTGCATGCCGAGCATGTCGATGGTCGCGTGGCGGATGTCGTGCGCGCCGTGGCAGGTGGCGCAGCCGGGCAGCCCGACCCGCTCGAAGGCGTGCTTCATGCGCGTGGTGGCGAACAACCCGGCGATCTTCCCGTGACAGGTGCCGCAGGCGTTGGCCACCGAATCGACGTCGGGAGGCAGCGCGCCGTGGTTGCCGTGGCAGTCGTTGCAGGTCGGGGCCGAGAGGTCGCCTTTTTTCAACAGGGTCTCTGCGTGGACGCTCCGGCTCCACTCGTCGTACTGCTGGTGTCCGATCGGACGGCCGTGGTACTGCCGGCCTGCCATGAGCTTCGCGTCGGCATGGCATGTAGCGCAGGTCTTGGCCACGTTCTTGGGGTAAACCGGGGAATTGAGGTCGGCGACCGCCAGGACGCCGTGTTTTCCCGGGTCGGCGGCGGTTCCGTGCGGCTTGGCATGGCACGAGACGCACGTGGCCACCGCCGGATCGGCCGATTCCTTCAGCCGCCGCCCGTGGCCGCTGGTCCAGTACTCGCGCAATTGGTCGGTGCGCGGCGAGGGATTGAACGGCCGCATCCGCTCGATGTTCGCGTGGCAGTCGCCGCACAGTTCCACGACGCGGACGGGATCGGGCGGCTTGGTGAGATCGGAGTCCGACCGCAACCGGCGGAAACCGTCTTCTTCGGCGTGGGCGCCGCGGGCCTCTTCCCAGGCCGGGTCGCCCCCGTGGCAATCGACGCACCGCAGCCCCTTCTGCCAGTGCACGTCGCCGGCCATGTCCGATTCGGTCACGCGCAGGCGAGGCTCGGCGTGTTCCGCGTGGCACGTCAGGCATTGATTGGGGCGTGGTTGGCCCCGCTCGCCGGGTTTCGCCAAGGCCTTGGCGGCGGGCGAGGCGGGGGCCTTGGTTTCAGGTGCCGCCGGTGCCTTGGGTGCGGGCTTCTCTGAGGGCTTTGTCGCCGGCGGAGGCGGCGGTGGAGGGGGCGGCGCGGGCGCTGCCTTCGGCGGCGCGTCGGGGGACTTTCCCGGGGTCTCCGTTTTCTTGGGTACTGGGGGCGGAGGGGGTGGCGGAGGAGCGGGCGACTCATCCGCCGCGGCAGCCGTCTCCGCGCCTGCCGCGTCTCCCGCCGCCGACCACCCGGCGGCGAACATCGCCGCGGCGCCCAAGAGCCCACTGAGCAAGACCACTCGAAGGCGTGTTCTCATGCCGACATTCTCCGGCGATCCAGCGCGCACCACCACAGCATCAAGAGCCGGAACGCGATGGCCAACGCCCCGCTCACGAAAACCGACACCGAAAGGCCGAAGTGCAACAGGCCCAAACCCACGGCCGTCTGCACGACGAACGCGAAGACCGCCCACGTTGCGAGAAAACTCAAGGCCGGCCGCGGACCGCCGCGGTCCGCGCGACGATCGAGAAACGGCACGGCCAGCACCACGAGCCCCACCAGACTGAAGAACAGCACGACCGCCTGCTTGTTCTCCAGCCCGAAGACGTGCGACGGCGTCTGCTCCAGGGTGGCGAACATGAACAGGAAGTACCACTCGGGCTTGATACCCTCGGGCGCGGCGCCGAAGGGGTCGGCCTTGGTCCCGAGTTCCCAGGGGAACAGCGCCGCCAGCGCGGCCAAGAGCCCCAAGGCCACGTACCAGCCGACCATGTCGCGGAGCAAGAAGTGCGGCACGAACGGCATCGAGGGCACGTGCTCGGGGCCGCCGTATCGCCGCGCGGCCGCGTCGGGCACGCTCATCCCGTGCTTCTGCACGAGGTACAGGTGTACGCCAAGCACCGCCAGCACCGCCAAGGGCAGAATCACCACGTGGAGCGAGTAGAACCGGGCCAGCGTGTCGCCGGTGACCTCCTCGCCGCTGCGGGCCAGAAGCAGCATGGATTCGCCCACCAAGGGCACGCCGCCCGTGATGTCGGTGCCCACCTTCGTGGCGAAGAACGCCAACTGGTTCCACGGCAGCAGGTAGCCGCTGAACCCGAACGCCAGGAACATCGCCAAGAGCACCAGCCCCGTGATCCAGGTGAACTCGCGCGGACGCCGGTACGCCCGCATGATGAACGTCGTCAAGAGGTGCAGGTACAGCACCCCGATCAGCAGGTTGGCGCTCCAACTGTGGATCGAGCGAATGAGCCAGCCGTATTCGATCTCGGTCATGATCGCTCGGACGCTCTCGAATGCCTGGTCGGGCGAGGGCTTGTAGTAGAGCGACAGCAGGATGCCCGTCACCACCTGAATGCCGAACAAGAATAAGGCCATGCCGCCCAGAAAGTAGAACACCGTGCTCCGGTGGATGGGCACGCGCTTCTTGGCGGCCAGTTCGGCGAACGTCTCCAGCCCGAGCCGGTCGATCAAAAACTCTTTCAGGCGCGCGGTCCAGCGGGGACGATTCGGCGGGGAGTCAAGTGCTGCGAGAGACAACGATCTCCTCCTGTCCGCTGGGGGTCTTGCGGCGGAAGACCTTGTAGGCCTCGAGGGGGCGCGGCGGCGGGCCGGAGACCGGCTGGCCGTTCAGGTCGTACACGCCGTTGTGGCAGTTGCAGAAGATGTCCCCGTGGCCGGGACGCACCGTGACCGTGCAGGCCACGTGGGTACAAATGCCGTTGTAGGCCCGGAGGTCGCCGTCGGGCATGAGCACGACCAGGCACGGCTTGTTGTCGAAATTGAACGGGGGCGGGGCTTCGCCTTTTTCCTGGAGCGACTTGAGCTGCGCCACGGTGAAGGGCGCCACCACTTCGGCAGCGCTGGAGACGGTGCCTCGCCTCGGCCAGAGAAACCGCACCACGGGGTAGAAGATGGCGGCCACGCTCGCCGCGACGCTCGCTTGAAGCGTGCGCACCAGCCATGCGCGCCGGGGTGTCGATGGGGATGTCGCTTCCATCATGAGAACTTCAAAAAAAGGTCAACGAGTCGCGCGGTTCGCCGAAACGGCCTCTACCTATACCACTGGAAGACGTGGGTGTCAAGGAAAAATTGTCACTATTGTTATAAACATTCACGCCCTTTCAGCTTGCTGGTGGCCCTCACCTCTGAGTACGAGTGCGATCGCCCCATCGGGTGTACGCCTCGGTCTGTTTTTGCTAGGCTGGGTACGGAAATGCAAGGCGCCAGTTGACGCCCCGCATCGCCCCTAGTAGTTTACTAGGATTACCGTCCCGTGCCATCGCGAGCTTGCCGTGCGGCCCGTCCACCAAGGTATCTGCCCCATGATGGAAGCGGGTTGCTTTTGCGTTACGTTTTCGAGTTGCTGCAAGGAGCGAGGTTCATGATCAAGTTGTCGTCCCCCTGGGTCTTCGGTGGAGCGATGGCGCTGGCCTTCGGGTTGGCTTGCCTGATGGTGATGAGCACTCCCAACACGGCGCCCGCCCAGCCGGCCGCCGCTGAGGCCGCGCCGGAACCCGCCCCGCCGACCGGACAGGTCTACACCGGCGCCAAGCGATGCTCTTCCTGCCATTTCAAGCAGGCGGCAAGCTGGAAGAAGACGAAGCACTCCAACGCGTACAACGAGCTGCCGGAAAAACACCGGGCCGACCCCGAGTGCATGAAATGCCACGTGACGGCCTATGGTGTCGAGGGCGGGTATACGGGGGGCGCTACTCCCGAGTTGCTCCAGGGCCTCTTGGGCGTTACCTGCGAGGCGTGTCACGGGCCCGGCAGCAAACACGAGGAAGTCTGCAAACCATTCCTCAACGTCAAGAAGCTCAGTCCCGAGCAAGAGAAGGTCGCTCGCGACTCGATCTACAAGATCCTGCCGGGCAACATCTGCGCGAAGTGCCACCTGGCCATTGTTCACCAGGAACACCCGAAATACGAAGGGATGAAAGAGAAGAAGTAGTCCCGGGCGCGCCTGGGGGATCGGGTGCTGGCGACGCGTGGCGGCACTTTTGCGATGCGTTGGGGGTCAGTTCCTCCCGTAGGCGCGCCGCAATGCGGCCGTGCGCCGGGTGCCTTCTTGTCGCGTCTTGGAGTCGGCCCACCTCCAGGGCACCAGGAGAAGAACGAGCATGAGATGGTTTGTGGTGAGCGTGTTGCTAGCGGCAGCGGTGGCGGCCGGCGGTGTCGCCATGAAGGCCGCCGCGTTTTCCGAGGAACCCGCCGTGGCCACGCCACCGCCACCACCTCCGCCGCCCCCGCCCGCCGCGTC
>JANLFZ010000280.1:0-4889 GCA_024653385.1 Thermoguttaceae bacterium
TTGGGCGTCGAGTTCCCGACGGGCTTCGATCCTGCTCGCCCGTATGGCATCGACGCCAGGACGCGCGGGCCGGACCTGCTGGTGACCCGCGGCGCGGTTCCCGAGACACCGGTTCAGATGGACGCAATGTGGCGAGCGATTCCGCCGGGCGCGGGAGACCGGTTTCTTGCCGCGGTCGATCTCGTGGTTTCGGTACGGACCGACCTTTTCGACATTGAGCCGCGCCTGCTCGTCCGAAGCACCGTGGCCGGCGTCGAGGCGATCCGGCTTGCCGCGGACGGGCAGTCTACCGCGCTGGGGCCCGGGCCGGAGCTTTTGTCGCCGGTGCCCGGCGTCGGGACCGCATGCCTGTTGGTGCGAACGGCGATTTCGGGCCTCAGTTACGCCGAGATGGTCCATCCGGCCGATATCCACGAAAGCCTGTGGCACGCCGAGGCGGGTCATGGCGGGTCGAGCCTCGTGCAGCACCGTTTGTTTCGTGAACGCCTGGAACGGGGCGTGATCCTGCGCGCGCGGGTGCGCGGCGTGGTGCTTCCCCGCGAGGGCGACGCCTCGATCGCGGCCGCCTGCTATGCGGCGTTTGCCGCGGCCGAGCCGCCGCTTGGGGCCTAGGCGCCCGGCGCGTGCCGGGCGGAAGGGAAAGGACGCGATGTCAGACGTCTTCATCACCGAGAACTTCCTGCTTGAGAACCACGCGGCGATCCGGCTGTACCACGAGTACGCCCGCGACATGCCCATCCTCGACTACCATTGCCACTTGCCGCCGCGCCAGATCGCCGAAGACCACCGCTTCGCCAATCTGACCGAAATTTGGCTTTACGGGGATCATTACAAGTGGCGGGCGATGCGCGCCAACGGCGTGCCGGAGCGCTACGTGACGGGCGACGCCTCGGACTTCGAGAAGTTCCAGAAGTGGGCCGAGACCGTCCCCAAGACCCTCCGCAACCCCTTGTATCACTGGACGCACCTCGAACTGAAGCGCCCGCTGGGCATTTCCGATCGGCTGCTCGGGCCCGAGACCGCGCGCGGCATCTGGGACGAGTGCAACGCGAAGCTCGCCCAACCCGACTTTTCGTGCCGGGGCATCCTGCGGCAGATGCAGGTGGTCTTGGTGTGTACGACGGACGACCCGGCCGACGACCTCGAGGCCCACCGGGCGATCGCGGCGGACCGCGACTTTTCGATCCGCGTGTTGCCCGCCTTCCGGCCGGACAAGGCCATGGCGGTCGAGTCGGTCGAAGGGTTCAACGCCTGGTTGGACCGGCTCGGCGCGGCGGCCGGGATCGACATCCGCGATTTCACGAGCTTTCTCGATGCCCTGCACCGGCGGCACGACTTCTTCCACGCGATGGGCTGCCGCCTTTCGGATCACGGTCTGGAGACCGCCCTGGCCGAGGACTATACCGAGTCGGAAATCCGCGCGTCGTTCGCGCGGATCCGTTCCGGTTCGCCGCTAGCGCCCGATGCCATCGCCCGGTTCAAGTCGGCGATGCTCTACGAGTTCGCCTTGATGGACCACCAGAAGGGATGGACCCAGCAATTCCACATCGGGGCCTTGCGCAACACCAATACGCGGCGGTTCCGTTCGCTCGGGCCCGACACCGGCTTCGACTCGATCGCCGACGGGCCTTTGGCCCGACCCCTGGCCCGCTTTCTCGACCGGCTCGATCAGCAGGATCGATTGGCCAAGACGATCCTCTACAACCTCAATCCGGCCGACAACGAGGTGATGGCGACGATGATCGGGAACTTCCAGGACGGCCAAACGCCGGGCAAGATCCAATGGGGAAGTGCCTGGTGGTTCCTCGATCAGAAGGACGGCATCCAGCGCCAGCTCGACAGCTTGTCGAACCAGGGGCTGCTGAGCCGGTTCGTGGGCATGTTGACCGACAGCCGCTCGTTCCTTTCGTTCACCCGGCACGAGTATTTCCGCCGTATTCTCTGCAACCTGCTCGGCACCGAGATCGAAAAGGGGCTTCTCCCGCGCGACTTCGACCTGATCGGCGGCATGGTGCAGGACATCTGTTATCGCAACGCGGTCGCGTACTTCGGGTTCGAGGGCATCGGCCCCGGGCCGAGGGGGTAGCGCGTTTTGGTCAGGACATGGTTTGCGCGGGTGAGGTTCTCGACATGACCAATCCGTCGGCCTGGTGGAAAAAGGGCACGATCTACCAGATTTATCCGCGGTCGTTTCAAGACTCCAACGGCGATGGCGTCGGCGACTTGCCGGGCATCATGCAGCGTCTGGACTATTGTCGATGGCTCGGCTGCGACGCGGTCTGGCTCTCGCCCATCTATCCGTCGCCCATGGCCGACTTCGGATACGATGTGTCGGACTACACCGCGATCGACCCCGTGTTCGGCACGATGGCCGACTTCGACGCGCTGGTTTCGAAGGCGCGGCGGTTGGGGCTTCGCGTGCTCTTGGACCTGATCCCGAACCACACGTCCGACCACCATCCGTGGTTTGTGGCCTCGCGCCAGTCGCGCGACAATCCGTACCGCGACTGGTACGTTTGGCGGGATCCCGCCCCGGGCGGCGGCCCGCCCAACAACTGGCAAAGCCACTTCGGGGGCGCGGCCTGGGAGTTCGACGCGGCGACCGGCCAGTACTACCTGCACACCTACTTGAAGGAACAGCCGGATCTGAACTGGTGGAATCCCGAGGTGCGCCGAGCCATCTACGACGTCATGCGGTTCTGGCTCGATCGGGGCGTCGATGGCTTTCGCGTGGATGCCGTCGCGCATCTCATCAAGGATGCCCAATTGCGCGACGAACCGCCCAATCCCGACTACCAGCCGCACCAGCCGCCCTATCACCGGCAACTCCATGTGTACTCGATGGACCAGCCCGAACTCGCGGAGGTCATCGCCGAGATGCGCGCGGTGGTCGACGCGTACGGCGACCGGGCGCTGATCGGCGAGTCGTACCTGCCGATCGAGCGGCTTTGCCGGTACTACGGGCACGAGGGCCGCGGACTGAGTTTTCCGTTCAACTTCCAGTTGATCAAGTCGCCGTGGGAAGCGGCACGGGTCCGGGCGGCGGTCGAGTCGTGCGAGGCACGGCTGTCGGCCTCGATGTGGCCGAGCTGGGTGCTGGGCAACCACGACCGGGCTCGGGTGGCGAGCCGGATCGGCCGGGCGGCGGCCCGGGCGGCGGCCGTCTTGCTCCTGACGCTGCGCGGCACGCCCACGCTCTACTACGGCGACGAAATCGGGATGGTCGACGTGCCGATCCCGCCCGAAATGGTGCAAGACCCCTGCGAGAAGAACCTGCCCGGCTACGGCGTGGGCCGAGACCCCGAGCGGACCCCGATGCAATGGGACGCCGGGCCTTCGGCGGGCTTCACCACGGGAAGGCCCTGGCTGCCCGTGGCCCGCGATTACCCCACCTGCAACGTCGCGGCCCAGCGCAACGACCCCACCTCGATGCTGACGCTCTACCGCCGCCTCTTGGAGTTGCGCGCCCGCCACCCGGCCCTTCACCTGGGCGAGTACGTGCCCGTGGAGCAGCCGGTCGAACAGGTCATGGCGTACGTGCGCCGGTCGGCCGCCGAGCAGTTCCTCGTGGCGATCAATTTCCGGCCCCAGCGGTGCGACGTGCTCCTGGCGGGGCTGGGGCTGGGCGGGCGCGTGCGCGTGTCGACCCATCTCGACCGGGACGGCGAACGGTTCGCCGGCCTTGTCCGGCTGCGCGGCAACGAAGCGGTGGTCGTGGAACTCGGCGAAAACCTGTAGGCGACGAGTCCGTCCGTTGTGACCGCGGCGATGCGGGGGGCGGTGCGCCAGGGCTCAGGGTTGGGCCGACAGGGCCCTGACGGCGTCGACCTCGCTATCGTACATCGCGACGATCTTGTCGAGGTTCGTGCTGGCGAACACCTCGCGCACGCGCGGCTCGAGTTCGCACAGGGCGAACTTGCCTCCTTTGGATTCCATCTTGCGGCGAAGCATCAAGAGCTTGCCCAACATCAGCGTGGTCAGGTGGTCCACGCTGGCGAAGTTCAACAACAGTTTCTTGCAGTCGGCGCGGTCGGCCACGCTGTACAGTTCGTCGCCGAGCTTGTTGACGGTCAGTTCGTCGAGGATCCGATGCTCCCCGAAGCGAACGATCGTCACGTCCTTTTCCTTCCACACGCCAAGATGGCGATAGACGGGCGAGACAGTCATGGCATGATCTCCCGAAACAGGGGTGGCAAGTGGCTTTCCCGGTAACCGTTCGCAGGCTCGAAACCGGCCCGTTTTTCGGCCCCTTGCGGGCCGAGAAACGTGCCGGTCCCCTTCACGCCCGAAGGGGATACTCCCATGTTCGCGCTCCTTCGCCGCGGCGACGGAAAGAGTCCCCGTGAACGTTGCCTAGCTGTACGGTGTCTCCGGAAACGTGAACGCCACACCGTGACGCAGTTCGCGATACCGGTCGCCGATACCCTCGATTTTCAGATTCGTGCGGAACAACTGAGGCGGCAGGCTGTTGTCGGGGAACAGATCGAAGTGGCAAGGAATCGCCACCTTGACGTCGAGCTGCCGGGCCAGCCGAGCCGCTTGGGCCGGGCTGAGGTTGCGAAACGCCCCGTTGATGACGCATGCGAGCACGTCGGGATGGTGCGGGGCCGCGGCCAGCGCCAGGATCTCATGATAGTCCGTGTCGCCGGTCAAGTACACCGTCGGGCCGCCGTCCACCGAGACGAGGTAGCCCACGTGGGTCAAGTCGTCCTCGGCGAACGGGATGGCGATGGTCGCGCGGATGCGAAGGTCGCCGAATGCGTGCGTCTTGTTCGGCCAGGTCAAGATGATCTCGTCGGGCAAGATGCCGAGCGAGCGGAGCTTCTCGGCGGCCTCGGCCGGCGCGAGAAACGGGCCCCTTCCGCCGGCCTGGCGGTAACCGGCCACCG
>JANLFZ010000280.1:4899-8275 GCA_024653385.1 Thermoguttaceae bacterium
ACAATGGGCAAACCCATCCACGCGGAGAGGTTGGCTGCCGGATCGGTCAGCAGGGGGGCGTCGCCGGCGTGGATGGCAATGGGGATCTGGAATCGTTCCTTGATAAAGCCGTTGGCCCCGATGTGGTCGCCATGCCCGTGGGTGACGGCGTACACGGCGCAGTCGGCCAGATCGGCGGGGTCCAGCGGGGGTGGAACGAGCCGGTCCATGTTGAAACCGAATTGGTCGCCGATCGCCTTGCACGAGTTCGACAAGTACGGGTCGATGGCCGCCAGCACCCCGCCGGGGCTCTTGACCAAGAACCCGGCCTGACCGAGCCACCACAGGCTCAAGGCGCCCTGGGGCACGCGGTGCTGGCGGAGTCGCTCGGCAGTAAGGGGTTTCATGCGATGTCTCTTGAAGCGAAGTCTGGGCGAGGTCGCAAACTGGGGGGCCGCGGTTTGCGCGGGGGGTGGCCCGGCATGCTACCGCGGCGCAAGTGTCTTGGCATAGACCATCACGGTTACGGCGACCAACAACAAGCACACGGCGGCGAGCATTTGGCGGCGCGGCCGGCCGCCGATGCCGCGCCATTCGCCGCTGATAAAGCCGACGCCTTGTGCCCCGACAATCTGCATCGACTGCTGGATGCCCGTCCCCACCGACGCGCCGAGCGTTCCGAGCATGACCATTCCCAGCCCTTGCAGACCGAAGGAGAGGATCAGTTGGGTCCCGATCAGCGAGGCCAAGAGGAACTCGGGCAGCGAATCGGCCAGGACGCGCCAGGAGCGGTTTCGGGTCATCAGCCAGGCGGGATAGAGGATGTTGACCAGGGCCCCGCCGAACAGGCCGGCGGCCCACACGGCAAAGCCCGAGGATACCTCGCCGGCACCGTGGCGTTTCATGGCCTCGACGATCGGCCCGTGGCCGTACACGAAGGCCAGCGACGGCCCGGCCGAGAGCACGCCGGCGATGGCGGCCATGACGAGCCCGCCAAGGAACCCGCCCGAGGCCGGGCGGTCTGTCTGACCGCTCCGGCGGATCGCGTGCTCCCGCCCGAAACCCGCCAGGGCCGTTAGCACGATGCCCACGAGCATGACGCCCACGCCGGCCATCACGGTCAACCCGGCCGTGGAGACCAGATCGGGCGATTCGGCGAACATGCCGGTTCCCTTGAAGAGCATGGGCACGGTGACGGCCACGGTGACGCCGAACCCGGTGAGGATCGCGCCGCCCAAGGCGAACCCGATCCGCACCGCACAGATTCCGGCCAGGATGTTGGCGATGCCCCAGCCGACGGCAAACACGTTGGAAATGCAAAGCGGCCGCCACCCGACCTCGGCATACGCGCTCCAGGGATCCGCGACCGTCGTCAGGACGATCACCCAGGGAACGATCACCAAGGGCAACATGCCGACGAACCAGTAGTGTTCGAAGCGGTAGGTGCGGATGATCTTGATGGGCCAAAGGCAACTGCCGGTGCCTAGCCCCGCCAGCGTCGCCAGCAAGAGTCCCCAGGGTGTGTCGGTCATCGTGGCCTCGGCGGGAAGGTGGTACTGCGGTCGATGCACCGAGTGGCATTATAGTGGCGGCGTCTGCACCGCACCACGACCGGGTGCCCGTTGACCGTCCCCGCGGACGGTTACACGATCGGGGACGCGCGCCCGCGACGGTCGTGCCTTCACTCGAAGATGCCGGCGCCGAACTCGGTTCGGGGGCGATCGGCGCCGCGGTGCGAGCGCGAAGGGGGCCGGTGGGGACCGCGGGGCTTCTCGGCCGGCTGGACTTGGGAGGGCTGGACCGGCGGCGGAGCCGCGGAGGGCTTTTCGCCGGGCAGATCGTACTCGTCGCCCCCGTCGAAATCGTCGTAGCTCGACACATAGCCGGGCAGCTTCGCGCGCGCCTTCTCTTCCTCGAAGGCGGCAATGACCCGATTCTGGATCATCTCGCGGCAGGCCGAATTGATGGGGTGGGCGATATCGGCGTAGAGTTTCGCCCGGCCCTCGTCGTCCTTGGCCGGCTGGGCCTCGCGTAGCCGGGCCCCACACTGGTTGCAGTGGCTTGCCCGAAGGTGGTTCTTGCAGCGGCAGTGGGGACAATGTGCGGTGAGTTTACGGCTGGGCATGGCCACAAACGGCCCATTGGCCCCCTCGATGATCTTCAGGTCGCGAACCACGAAACAGTCGTCGAAGGTGATGGAACAGAAGGCCTTCAACCGCTCGCTCGGCTCGTCCATCAATTTGATGCGCACCTCGGTGATTTCCACGGCCGTCCTCCTTCCCCACGCGGCTAACGGCTAGCATGGACCGCCCATGCAATCCCCACTCCTTTTGCCCGCAAACGACTGGCCACGCGCCGGGCATGGCGCGCGTGGCCGCAAAGCCCGAAACAACAGGTTCCGCTCCCCGTCATCAGGGAACCTAGACAGCCGGCGGCGTCGAGTTCGGCTCGCAGCCGTCCGATCCACGAACAGAGCGATTCGGCCGCGCGCTCGAGCCGGTTGAACAGGAGTCGCCCGACCGCGCGGAGGTCCCCTTGCTCGAACGCGCGTCGCAAGGGTTCCACGGGGCGGGGGGGGCAGCCGGGTTGGCAGGCCCCATAGACTGCGGCGGTCGAGAGGCCCTCGGGCGGTCGAACCACGACGAAGTGCCACGATCCCGGCGAGCCGATCGGCTCCACGCGCTCGCCTCGACCCCGGCAAATGGCTGGTCCCTGAGCGAAAAACAACGGCACGTCACTCCCCAATTCAGCCCCCAACTCGGCCAACGATTGCCACGACCAGCCCAGTTCCCAAACCGCATTGACGGCAACCAGGGCGGCGGCGGCATCGCTCGAGCCACCTCCCAACCCCGCGGCCGAAGGGATCCGCTTGACGAGCCGCACTTCCGCGCCCGAGGACACCCCCGCGCGCCGGCGGAGCAGTTCAATGGCTCGGAGCACCAGGTTTTCGGGTCCTTCGGGCACATCGCCCAGACCGCCGGGATCCACGCATCCCCGCCCGCGACAGACCGCCAAGGTCACGCGTCCGTCGTCCCGACCGCGCACGTGCAGCCAGTCGCTGCGATCGATCGGGATGACCAGGGTCTCGATGTCGTGGTACCCGTCCGATCGTTTGCCAAGGACCTCGAAGAAGAGATTCAGCTTGGCCGGGGCCTCGACGATCACGCCCGATGGAGCCCGGTGAAGGCGCATCCCTCCCGTCCTTTCGGCGCCCCAGCGCCCCCTACTCAAGATGTGGAGAAACCCCGGAGGTGCGAACGAGGGGTCGGGGCTGCCTACTACTCCGGTAGGCGATTCTATATCTGCCCTCCGATCACGTCAACGGAAGCGCACCCCGCGAGGCGAGATTTTCAAGAGAAATTGGGCCAGAATCGCGGAATCTAAAGAAACCAGGGGG
>JANLFZ010000281.1:0-800 GCA_024653385.1 Thermoguttaceae bacterium
CTTCGACCCGGCCAACCGCGACTTCGTCGCGGCCCAGTTGCTCGAGGAATTGGCCTTCGGCCAGACCAGCGAGATCTACAAGAAACTGGTCATCGCCGAGCAGAAGGTCGAGTTCATCGCGGCCGATTTTCCCTTAAACCGCGATCAACCGCTGTTCGAGATCTGCGCGATGGTCAAGAAGGAGGCCGACTTGCCGGCCGTGCGCGACGAGATCGACCGGACGCTCCAGCGGTACAAGACCGAGCCGGTCGACGCCAAGCGACTCGACCAGCTCAAGCGGCGGCACAAATACGCCTTTCTCATGGCGCTCGATTCGCCCGAGGCAGTGGCCGGGGCCCTGGCCCGGTTCGTCGCGCTCTCGGGCGGCATCGACGTGGTCGACCGGCTTTTCGCCGAGTTCGATCGGGTGACGGCGGACGACATCGTCCGGGCGACGCGCAAGTACTTCACCCCCGAGCGGCGAACCGTGGTCGTGCTGAAAGGAGCCCAGCCGTGAAACCGGCTCGTACCCTTCTTGTGCGGAGGATCCTCGTTTCGATGCTCGCAGCGATGGCGATCCGCTCGGCGGCATTGGCCCAAGGCGTGCCCGAGTCGGCGGTCGTGCGCCTGCCCGTGGCGAACGACCCCACGGTGAGTTTCCGCATCTGGTTCCGCGTGGGGTCGCAGAACGATCCGCCGGGCAAGGAGGGGCTCGCCGCCTTGACGGCGGCGATGCTCGCCGACGCCTCGACCAAGGCCAACCGGTACGAGCAGATCCTCGATCGCCTCTTTCCGCTGGCCGGGGAGTATTCGGCCTCGGT
>JANLFZ010000281.1:810-3456 GCA_024653385.1 Thermoguttaceae bacterium
CATCTCCGGCCGAATCCACAAAGACAACCTCGACGAATACTACCGCCTGCTGACCGAGGCCATCCTTCTGCCGGCCTTCCAGCAAGACGACCTCGATCGCCTCAAGAGCCAGACCCTCAACTACCTCGAAAACACCTTGCGCTACGCCAGCGACGAGGAGTTGGGCAAGGCGGTGCTTCACAACACGATCTTCGCGGGCACGCCTTATGGCCATATCCCCGAGGGAACCATCGAGGCCGTGCGCAGCATGACCCTCGACGACCTTCGCGCCTTCTACCAGAAGCACTACACGCGCGAGAACCTGGTGATCGGCCTCGGTGGGGGCTTCGACGAAGCGCTCGTCGAGCGGCTGCGCGAAGACCTGGGTCGGCTGCCGGCGGGCAAGCCCGAGCCTGTCCCGCCGCCGGCGCCCAAGCCGCTTCGGGGCATTCATGTCCTGATCGTCGAGAAGGACGCACCGGCCACGGCGATCAGCCTGGGCTTTCCGATCGACGTGGTTCGCGGCCAGCCCGACTGGTACGCGCTGGCCCTGGCGAACTCGTGGCTCGGCGAGCACCGCAATTCGAGCAGCCATCTGTTCCAGGTGATCCGCGAGGCGCGGGGGCTGAACTACGGCGATTACTCGTACATCGAGCACTTTCCCGAGGGCGGGCGCCGGCAGATGCCTCCCCAGAACGTGGCCCGCAGGCGCCAGATCTTCGAGATCTGGATCCGCCCCGTGCCGAACGACGCCCGGCACTTCGCCCTGCGCGCCGCCCTGCGCGAGCTGAAGCGCCTGGTCGACACCGGGATGCGGCCGGACGACTTCGAGCAGACCAAGAAGTTCCTTGGCAAGTACGTCCTCCACTTCGCGCCCACCACGATGGACCGGCTGGGGTACGCCTTGGACGATCGGTTCTATGGCATCGCGGGGAGCCATCTGGAGATCTTCCGCCGGCGCATGCACGACGTGACATTGGAGGAAGTCAACGCCGCGGTGCGCAAGCACCTTCAGTACCAGAACCTCCAGATCGTCTTCGTGACCAACGACGCCAAGACGCTCAAGGAACACCTGGTCCATAACACCCCCAGCCCGTACACGTATCCCACCCCCAAACCCCAGGCGATTCTCGAAGAAGACCGCCAGATCGCCGCGTTTCCCCTGGCGATCTCGCCTGAGAATGTGACGATCGTGCCCGTCGGAGACCTCTTCCTCAAGTAACGCCACCGGGGGCAGGTGCGTTTCTTCATCTGGCGGCGTGCAAAGCCGGCTTGGGCGAATCCAAGATCGCGGCGTAAACGTCGAACTACAGGAAGAGCGCCGTCGATTGCCGCGTGTTCGGCTGGCCGTTCACGGAGACTATCCCGATTTTCGCGGCGCAGGAGCGCGAAAATGGGACTATCCCCTCGGGGCGTGAAGGGCACCGGCTCGCGTGCGGCCATTCGCCGTTCCACTGCTCGCTCGGGAGGGGTGTGCCATGAGTACCATCCGTCGCCATCTGCGTGGGGAGGTGTTCCTGACGTCGCTTCCCGTGGCCGTGGTTGTGTCCGTCATCCTCGCCATGATCGTGGTGTGCGCCGGTCGGGGGCGTCCATGCCAAAGCGCGTCTGCTTACGGCAAGGCGACGGCACCCACGTCGGACGTTCCTTCGGAGCGGGATGCCCCCGAGGTCCGACCGGCGGAGCCTCGCAAGGTCAACAGCTTGGGCATGCAATTCGTGTTGGTTTCGCCAGGCGAGTTCATGATGGGCTCCGCGCTGAGCGAGACCTTTCGCGGAGACGACGAGCGCCGCCATATGGTCAAGATCACCCGGCCCTTCTACCTGGCCGTCCACGAGGTCACGGTCGGCCAGTTCCGCAAGTTCGTCGAGGCGACCGGATACCTGACCGAGGCGGAGCGACTCGTGCAACCCGGCGATGCCGCCACCGCGCAGACCGATCCGCTCGGTTCGCGCACGTGGCGCGATCCGGGGTATGCGCACGACGACGACTATCCCGTGACCCACGTCACCTGGCACGATGCCCAGCGGTTCTGCACGTGGCTGCAAAGCAGGGAGGGGCTTGTCTACCGGCTGCCCACCGAGGCCGAATGGGAATACGCCTGCCGAGCAGGCACGACAACGCCCTACGCGACCGGCGACAGCCGCGAGAGCCTGCGCGGGTCGGCCAATATCGCCGCCGTGCCGGTGGAGATCACCGGTAGCGCGCAATGGGACGACGGGTTCCACTTCGCGGCGCCCGTCGGCCGCTTTGCCCCGAACCCGTGGGGGCTTTGCGACATGCACGGAAACGTCTGGGAATGGTGCAGCGACTGGTACGACGCGACGTATTCCGGCGGCACGGCGACCGACCCCGAAGGGCCGGCCTCGGGCAAGGATCGGGTCATGCGGGGCGGCTCGTACCGACTCTCCCACGCCTCGACCCGATCCGCCAACCGCGCGTTTGGCCCCCCGCATCATTTCGACGCGACCATCGGTTTCCGCGTGGCCCTCGATTGCCGCGGTGGGGTTCGTGTGTCGCGCGACGGCCCCCGGGGCCGCTCGTAATGGCCTCCCGTCTTTCGGCCGAAGAAAACATGCCTGTCCCCTTGACGCCCGAAGGGGACGGTCCCATTTTCGCGTTCCTGCGCCGCGAAAATCGAGACAGTCCCCGTGAACACGTGCCTCA
>JANLFZ010000281.1:3466-7358 GCA_024653385.1 Thermoguttaceae bacterium
GCGCAATGCGGCCAAAAGCGGAACGGCCACCGCGGCGCGCACCGCGACCACGCCGGCCAGCAGGCCGGTCGCGAACACCAGCCCAAGCGTTCCGGCCAACCACGGCACGGGCAGCACGGCCTGCCCGGCCAACCAATGCGGCAACACGGCCACCGCCGCCGCAAGCACTCCCGCGGCCAGGCCCGTGGCCAACAGGAGTGCATTCTCCAGCGTCACCAGCCATGCGAGGGTAGCCCGGCGGAACCCGGTCGCCCGAAGCAGGGCAAGCTCGCCCCGGCGTTCGAACACGCTGCGCAGTTGCACGGCAGCCAAGCCGAGGGTTCCCAACAACAGCCCCAAGCCGCCGAGGCTCTGGAACGTCATCAGATAGGTGTTCTGCACGGCGAGGAACCGCGCCAGGCGCTGGCCCGTGGTCTCCACGGCCAGGCCGTAATCGCCCAGGTCGCGCTCGAGCACCTGGCGCACCGCCGGCGTATCGGCATCCGGCGACTCGACAAGAAACATGCGGTAGCCGCTGTGCTGGGGGAAGTGCTCGCGGAAGGCACGCTCGCCAAGAAGCACGTCGCCCTGGAAGATGCTATCCCGCAACAGGCCCACGACCTCCAGACGCAGAGGTCGTCCGCGACCGTCGGTGATGTCGAAGGTGGCGCCGACGGCGCGGCCCAGGTGCAGCGAGTAGGTCGCCGTGGCCGCGTCGAGCACGACAGGCACGCGCGGCGTGCCATCCGGGTCGCGGTCGAGCGGGCGATCGAGCATGCGCCACGGGTTGTCTCGTTCCGCCGCGTCGGCAGCCGCGGTGGCCGACCAGGCGAAACCGCCACGCTCGACCAGCGCCGGCGGCACGCCCAGCACCCGCGGGCGGCGCGGCCGGTACAGGTTCAGGCAACTGGCATCGTCGCCGGGGTGCAGACGCAGCGCGTACACCGTGGCGCCGGCCAAGAGGCGAGAGTCTTCGGTTGATAGCCCCAGCGCGGCCCGGCCTGCCTCGGTGTTCAAGTCGGCATGGACGGGCTGGTCGCTCTCGGCGACCAGCGAGAAACCGCCGTCGCCCCTGGAGCGATCCGGGGCGCGCCGCGACACGTCGGCGCGGAACGCGCTGGCGGCCACGATCAGAAACGAGGCCGCGGCGACCAGGCCGATGGCTAGCGTGCTGCGTCCGGGGTGGCGGGCGGCATTGCGCGCGGCCAGACGGAAGAGATTGCCTCGGCCCGGCGCGACTGCGGCCCCGGTGGCGCCGGCAGCCAGGCGCGTCCATAGGATCAGCATGACCGCCACAAGCACCAGCGCCGCGGCGCCGAAGAACGCGCCGGCCTGGGCATGCTCGTCGAGCCCCGCCGCGGTGGCGGCCAGCGCCCCGGCCCCTGCCAATAGCGCCCAGCCCGCCAAGGCGGCTCGCCGCGGTCGGGTTCCCAGCCAGCGACTTTCGGACGAGGTCTCTCCCGCCAGGAGCCGGCGCGGCGAGGCTCGGCTGACCTCGCGGGTCGCCAGGGCGATCGCCGCCACCGACACGAGCACGCCAAAGAGGTACCCCAGCCCCAGGCTTCGGCCTGTCACGTCGAGGTATAAGAACCGCGTGGCGACGGCCTCGATCCAAAGCGTCTCGAGTCCGGCGAGCATCAAGGCCGCGTAGCCGATGCCCAGTCCGACCCCGACCAGCCCACCGATGCCCGCCACTGCCGATCCCTCGGCCAGCAAGAGCCGGTGGATTCGCCGCCGGGTGAACCCCAGCGCCAGAAGGGCGCCGATCTGCGGAGCGCGCTGCACGATGGCCAGGCGGAACAAGAGCGCCACCAGCATCGCCGCCGACCCGATGAGAAAGAAACTGAAGCCGAGAAAGAGGAATTCGAAATCCGTCGTGCCGGCCGAGGCCTCCAGTCCCTGGCGCTTCACGGGCTGGAACACGAAGCCCATGGCAGCCGGATCCAGCGACAGCTTCTGGCGCAACGCCTGGATGCCGAGCGTCTCGGGCAGCGCCACGCGGATGGAAGTCAACCGGCCGAACCGGCTACCCCACAGACGCTGTCCGTCGGCCAGCGAGACGAAGGCCTTGGGGGTGCCGCGGTGTTGGTTCCAGTACGCCTCGTCCTTCGGGCGCACCCGGCCGGCATCGAAGGGAAACGGCGGATCCCACGAGGCAATGCTCCGCCGGTCGGTCAGCCCGGGCACCTCGGGCGTGAAGGCGCGGTCGGCCGCCGCGCCCTCGAGCGCCACCACCGCGGCCAGGCGGAACTCGGCCCATTGCTGGCGGACCTCGCCGTGGGCGCTCTTGGGCTCGAAGTACGCCAGCCGGATCGTGTCGCCAGGCTTTGCGCCGAGTTCGTCCGCGGCCCATGCGTTCAAGGCGATCTCGCCGTGACCGAGCGGCGCGACCGGCTTGCCGTCGCGCGAACGCATGGGCCCCAGAGGCGGCCGATCGTCGAAATCCAAGGCCGCGACGGTCGAATAGGGTATTTCGCGGCCCGGCGGCGCGGCACGCTCGGAACCGGTCGCGCGAACCATCGTGTTGGCCAGGTACACCAAGGCGGGCTGGACCCGCTCGACGCCCAACGCGCCCAGCCCCCGGAGAATCTCTTGTTCGGCGGCGGGATCGAGCATCATCCGCTCGGACGTGATGTTGACGTACCCCAGGCGGGTCGTTTCGATCCGCAGGCCATAGTCTTCCGGAAGGGGACGCCATGCACGCGGAACGCGCGCCGCGTTCTCCGCGCCTGGGGAGGGGGAGACTTCGCCGGCAACAAGAATCGCGTTGGCCCGGCCGGGCTGTTCCAGACGCTCCTGGAGCCAGTCGATCGCGACATAGGCGTTGCGAGGCTCCCGCTGGCTGGCCGATAGCGAGAAACGGCCGAGACCCTCGGCGGGGATGATGCGGCGGACCACGGCCCGATGCCCTCGGACCGTGCCGGTCTTGCGTCCCAGCGGGCTATCGCCGGGAATTCCCCCCACGCGCGGCAAGCGCAAGACCACCTCGTCTCGTTCGGAAACGCCGAGCTGTTCGGCCAGGGGCCGGTTGAGGACGATCTGACGGTCCTCAGGCAGCAAATCGGGGGCGCGCTGGCCCAGGGCCCAGAACCGCTCGTCGCAACCGACGAGTTGGACCTGGTTGACCCGCGCGGGTTTGGATCCCTCGGCCGTCTCGATGCTCACGCGAAGAAGAACCGCCGGCACGGCGGCCGACACGTGGCCGGGGGCCGCGGCGGCCAGTTCGCCCGCAAGCTCCTCACGGAAGAAGTGCTCGGCCACAAGGGCCTCGTCGATGCGGCCAAGGCGATCGAGGGTCAGCCGGCGCAGGCTTGCGCGCATCGAGTCGCCGACCGCAAGGGCCCCGACCATCACGGCCGTGGCGACCGCTGCCCCCAGCGCCAACGCCGTGTGGATCCGCCGGTAATACGCCAACGACGCAAGGATCAGACGAAGTCTGTTCATCGCTCAATCAACCGGCCGTCGTCCAGCTCGAAGCGGCGGAGCATCCGTTCGGCCAGTTGGGGGCTGTGGGTCGCCACGAGAAGGGCCATCCCCTCGTGACGCTGGAGTTCCAAGAGCAGGTCGGCCACCCTCGCGGCCGTGCTGCGGTCGAGATTGCCGGTCGGTTCATCGGCCAGGAGCAAGACGGGCTGGTGGATGAGGGCGCGGGCGATGGCCGCGCGCTGACGCTCGCCGCCCGACAATTCACCCGGCCGATGCTCGAGGCGGTCGGCCAATCCCACGCGGTCGAGCAGTTCCCTCGCCCGGGCGATCGACTCCGGCCGGGTCCGTCCCTCGGCAATGGTGGGCACCAGCACATTCTCCAGGACCGTACACTGGGGCAAGAGGTGATGGTCCTGGAAGACGAACCCGATTTTCCGGCGGCGGAAGGCGGCCAGGGCGGGCTCGTCCAGGCCGGTGGGGTCCTGCC
>JANLFZ010000281.1:7368-8261 GCA_024653385.1 Thermoguttaceae bacterium
GAAGGCGGCCTGGACGAGCAGTCGGCCGGAGGTCGCCGGCTCGAGGGTGCCGAGGATGTTCAACAGCGTGGTCTTGCCCGAGCCCGAGGGCCCCATGATCGCGGCCGTCTCGCCCGCGCCCAGCGCGAAGCTCACCCCGCGAAGCACGCGAAGCGGTTCCCCGCGCGCAGGGTATTCCTTCGTGAGGCAGTCGGCCTGAAGGAAGGTCATTCGCGGTTCTGGGTCGAGAGGTAGAGCGGCAAGCCCATGTGCCCGATCTGGTCGAGCTGCTCTTCGATCCAGTCGACGTGGTTGTCCTCGTCGTCGAGGATGTGCTCGAGCAATTCGCGGGTGGCCGCGTCGCCCACCTCATCGGCCAGGTGGATGGCCGCGTTGTACTCGCGGACCGCACCCAGTTCGGCATCGAGGTCCGAACGGAGTTGCTTCTCGACGTCCGCGCCGATGCGCACCTCGTTGAGCCGGCTGACCGTCGGCTGACCCTCCAAGAAGAGGATTCGGGCGATCAGCTTTTCCGCGTGGTGCATCTCCTCGACGGCGCGCTTCTCCAACTTCTCGTGAAGCCGCGCGTACCCCCAGTTGGCGCACATCTCGGCATGTACCACGTACTGGTTGATCGCCGTGAGTTCCTCGGCCAAAAGCTCGTCCAGCTTCTTGATGAGACGCTCGTCGCCTTTCAAGGGATTCTCCTTCTCCGAATGAGGGGCCTGTCGTTCCCAAGTTCGCGATCACTCAAACTTTGAATCATGACCACGATAGGAATGATACCTGCGGCGGTCAAGGCCCCCTGGAAAGGGCCTTGGTCGCTCTGCCGCCGCTCCGCAACCGTTCACGGGGGCTGTCCCAATTCTCGGGGCGAAGCCCGCGAAAATGGGACTGTCCCTTTCGGGCATCCG
>JANLFZ010000282.1:0-2273 GCA_024653385.1 Thermoguttaceae bacterium
CCTGCATTTGCTTAGGGAGGTTCACCATGCGCGCCCGCGTGTTCGGTTGGTGGGTTCTTGGTCTTGCCGGGGTGTTGGCGCTCGCTTCGGCGGTCTCGGCCGACGTGAAGCTGCCCGGCGTGTTTGGCGACCACATGGTGCTCCAGCGCGACGTCCCGATCCCTGTCTGGGGTTGGGCCGAGCCCGGCGAGGAGATCGCCGTCCGCCTCGCGCAGCAATCGAAGAAGACCAAGGCCGACGGCGAGGGCAAGTGGTCGGTCAAGCTCGACCCCATGAAGGCCGGCGGGCCGTACGTGCTTGCGGTCCAAGGGAAGAACCGGGTCGAGAAGAGCGATGTGCTCGTGGGCGAGGTTTGGCTCTGCTCCGGGCAATCGAACATGGCGATGACCGTCAACGGCTGCCTGAACAAGGACGCCGAGATCGCCGCGGCGAACTATCCGAAAATCCGCATGTTGACGGTCACCCGCAAGACGGCCGAGAAGCCCCAAGAGAACTGCGAGGGTACCTGGGCCGTGTGCAGCCCCAAGACGGTGGGCGGTTTTTCGGCCGCGGCGTACTTCTTCGGCCGCCGCCTGCACGAGGATCTGGACGTGCCCGTGGGACTGATCAACTCGTCGTGGGGCGGCACGCCGATCCAGGCGTGGACCAGCCGGAAGGCCCAGCAGGCCGTGAAGGACCTTGCTCCGCTCGTCGAAGCCTACGAAAAGGCCGTGGCCGCCTACGATCCCGCAGCCGCGACGAAGCGTTACGAAAAGCAACTGGCGGCTTGGAAGGCCGCCGCGGCCAAGGCGAAGACCGAGGGGGCGAAGTTCACCCAGCGCAGGCCCCAGGCCCCGCTGCCGCCGCAAGAGTCGCCCAACAGCCCGGGGACCCTGTACAACGGCATGATCGCCCCGCTGGCCCCCTATGCGATCCGCGGCGCGATCTGGTACCAGGGCGAGTCGAACGCCGGCAACGCGAAGCTCTACGGACGGCAATTGCGCACCATGATCGCCGAGTGGCGGAGCGTCTGGGGCCAGGGCGACTTCCCGTTCCTCTTCGTCCAACTGCCGAACTTCATGGCCCCCCAGCAGAACCCCTCCGAGACCGGCGGCTGGCCGCTGATCCGCGAGCAGATGCTCAAGACACTGGAGGTGCCGAACACGGGCATGGCCGTGACGATCGACGTGGGCGAGGCCAACGACATCCACCCGCGGAACAAGCAAGAGGTGGGCAAACGCCTGGCCCAATGGGCCCTGGCCAAGACCTACGGCAAGGACGTGGTGGCTTGCGGGCCGCTTTACAAGTCGATGCGCCGCGACGGCGACAAAATCGTGCTCGCCTTCGACCATGCCGACGGCCTGGCCGCGCGCGGAGGCCAACTCAAGGGCTTCGCCATCGCCGGCCAGGACAAGAAATTCGTCTGGGCCCAGGCCAAGATCGAGCGCAACACGGTGGTCGTCTCGTCCCCCGAGGTCCCCGAGCCGGTCGCGGTCCGCTATGGCTGGGCGAACAACCCCGATTGCACCCTGGTCAACAAGGCCGGCCTGCCCGCCTCGCCATTCCGCACCGACTCGTGGGACCCATAGTTCGGCGATTCGGGTAACCGTTCACGGGGACGGTGCCGATACGCGCGCTCGGCGCGGGTCTCTCGATTCTCCCGGGCCGAGGCGGGCTGCCGCCTTCGTTCGTTTTCACCCAGCCGGACCGCGCCATGCCCGCCGCCATCGGTCATCTCGACGCCGCGATCCTCGTCGTCTACCTGGCCGGCGTCGTCTGCTTGGGCGTCTGGGTCGCTCGCGGACAGCGGAACATGGCCGATTACCTGGTGGGCGGGCGGAGCCTGCCGTGGTGGGCGGTGCTCTTGTCGATCGTCGCCACCGAGACCAGCTCGGTCACCTTCTTGAGCATCCCGGGACTGGCGTTCAATCCCAAAGGCGGCAGCCTCGTCTTCCTCCAGTTGACCTTGGGCTACATGCTCGGCCGGGTGATCATCGTGGCTGTGCTCTTGCCGCAGTACTTCCGCGGCGACCTGATCACCGCCTACGAGGTGCTCGACCGCCGCTTCGGCGGGGCCACGAAGCAAGCCTCCTCGGCCCTGTTCCTCGTCACGCGGAACCTCAGCGACGGCCTGCGACTGTACCTCACGGCCCTCGTCTTGCACTACCTGCTCGGGTTGGACCTCTGGGTGTCGGTCGTCGTGATGGGGGCGACCACGATCGTCTACACGTTCCTCGGCGGGATGAAGTCGGTCATCTGGAACGACTGCCTTCAGTTCGCGATCTACATTGCCG
>JANLFZ010000282.1:2282-5682 GCA_024653385.1 Thermoguttaceae bacterium
CAGCACGCCGGGAGACCTATTAGCCAACTTGCGCGGCGGATGGGACCGCCTGGCCGACTTCGCCCGCGCCCACGGCAAATTCCGCCTGTTCGACCTCACGTTCGCCCTCGACAGGCCCTACACGCTCTGGGCGGGCGTGCTGGGCGGGGCCTTCGTGGCCCTGGCGACGCACGGGACCGACCAGTTGATGGTCCAGCGGTACCTAAGCGCCCGAAGCCGGCGCGAGGCCTCCTGGGCCCTCGCCCTGAGCGGACCGGTCGTCTGCGCGCAGTTCGCCTTGTTCCTCTTGATCGGCGTGGGATTGGCATGTTTCTACGACGCCTTCCCTCCCGAAACGGCTTTCGCCGGCGGCGACCAGGTCTTCGCGAGGTTCATCGTCGATCACCTGCCGGCCGGCATGACGGGGCTTGTCGTGGCCGCGGTCCTCGCGGCGGCCATGTCGACGCTGTCCGGGTCGCTCAACTCGTCGGCCGCCGCGGCCGTCAACGACTTCTACGTCCACTGGCGCAAATCGCCGGCCTCGCCGCGGCACCTCGTCTGGGTCAGCCGCCTCTTGACCCTGGCCTTCGGGCTCGTGCAGATCGGGGTGGGCATTGCCGGGCGGTGGATCGCCTCGAGCGTCGTCGAAAGCGTCATGGCCATCGCCCTGTTCACCACCGGCGCAATCCTCGGCGTGTTCTTCCTCGGGGTGCTCACGCCGCGGGTCTCGCAGCGCGGCGCCTTGTGGGGATTGGTCGGCGGGCTGTCGGCCATGACGCTTTTGGTCGTGGCGATTCCCGCGATCACCGGCCGCGCGATCCTGGCATGGCCATGGTACGCATTGGCCGGCTCGTTGCTCACCTTCGCCATCGGAGCGGCCGCAAGCGGCTCGCCGGCCTTCAAACGATAGAGCATCCTCCTCGCCCCCAACCGTGCGCAACCGCGTCGGGTGGGTGCTTGCACGCAGAACGTCGGCTGCGGGTCTCCCGACGCGCTCGGCGCGGGTCTCCCGACCCCGCCGACGCTCGGACCGAAGGTCTCCCGCCGTGTTGAGATTCCCGGTCGGGCCTGTGGGATCCCTCGCTGGCGCTTCGGGTTGGTATGCCAAGGCGGACGGCTCATGGGCCACGCGCTCGGCGCGGGTCTCCCGACGCGCTCGGCGCGGGTCTCCTGACCCCGCCGACTGCCCGCCGTCCGCCAGCAGGGTGCGGTGGTCGCCGGATCTCGGTATGCTAGGGGTTGAGATCGTCCGGCCGTCACGCCCGAGGGGGACCGTCCCACTCGTGCGGGCTTTGCCGCCGTACTCGGGACCGTCCCCACGAACGGTTACGTTGCAGACCCGCGCCGCAAGATGCCTGTTTTCCGACTTCCTGCCCCCGACTCGAAGACTCCGACCCGGTCGTCGTGGCGTCGCCGGGTCTTGGGCGCCGTGACGTTGGCCCTTCTTGGCGGTGCGGCGTTTTTCTTGTTCCATCCGCCCACCGGGGCCGACACCGAACAGTTGCACGCGGCCTGCTGGCGCATCGGGGCCCTCACCGGTGCGCTCTGGTTGGCCTACGACCACTTGCAGCGAGTGCCTTTGTGGATCTGGGCCTTCCTGCCCGTGGTGCTCATCGTGCTGGCTCGGCGGCCGGTGTTGCTCTTGGCGATTATCCCCGTGGTCCTCGCGGTGGCGATTCTGAAGCCCCGCAAGACACGTCGGCGGTAGCCCCCTGGGGGTGGACACCCTCGGCGGCTACTCGGGCGGGTTCTTGCGGCGGGACGGGCGGCCGGGTATGGTCAGGGTCGAACCGGCGTGGTTCCGGATGCGGTGGGCAACGTGTGACTTGGGAGGCGCGCCATCTTGCGCGGCTTTGGGATGCTGTTGGCTTGGATTCTGGCGGCGGCGCTCGGCGCCGACAACCCTTGCACGAACGGCTCGTTCGAGGCACTGGCCCCCAACGGTTTTCCTGCCGATTGGGGCCCGGTGGGGAAGACGATCGAGGTTTCAACCGAGGCGCACTCGGGCAAGCGGGCGTTGCGCTTCGTGCGCCAGGCCGGAACCGATCCCCGGATCGAGACCGGCCTGAACCGCCTTCGCCTGTTGGATCGGCTTCAGGGAGGCATGGAGTTCTGGTACAAGGCCGTCTCGGCCAAGGATGCCAAGCTTCGGATCTACGCGATTCCCATCAATGCCGACGGCGTCGAGAAGACCGACTCGTCGCGCGTGGCGTTTACCGTGCCCGCCGGCCACGTGGGTGACGGCCAGTGGCACCGCGGCCGGATCAAGTACGATTTCACCAAGGACCCGAAGGTCAAGTCGCTTCATTTCGCGGTGCGCATCGAGGGTGAGGCAGGCGAGTTGCTCGTCGACGACTTCGCCTACCTCGATCGCGTCGGCCCCGTGCTCCGCTTCGGCACGGTGCGGCTCGACGAGGACCCGAAGCAGCCGGGCCGCCGCGCCCGGGTCTATGTGCCGCTCTTCAACGACGGCGACGCCCCGGCCCGCGACGTGCGCGCGGTGCTGTCCGCGCCCGCAGGCCTGGCGCCGCAGCCTGCCGAGCTTCGGCTGGGCGATCTGGCCCCGGGCAAGCGGGTGCTTGTGGCCTGGACGCTCGAAGGTTCACGCGAAGGCCCGGCGACGCTCTCGGCCGGTGCGACCACGGGCGACGAGAAGGCGAGCACGACGCTGCCACTGGCCCCGCAACTAGTGGTGCGGAGCTTCGGCCCGTTGACCCCGGTCGCCGCGGTGGGCCGACCTGTCACCATGGAATGCGTCTTGGCCAATCCCGGGTCGGTCGCCGTGCGTCAGCCGGCGGTCGTTTTTCGGTTGGGCAACGAGTCCGTCACCGTGCCGGCCGAGTCGATCGCGCCGAAGACCAGCGTGACGCTGCGCGCGGCGCTTGTCCCCAAGGCCCAGGGCGAGGTGCAGTTCGGCGCCTCGTTCCGCGCTACAGGGCCGGTCGAGATCCCCGCGCCCCTGCAAGGGACCATGCTGGTGGGCGCGGCGGGCGAGCTGCCGCCGCCCTCGGGCGGGCTCCGGGCCGCCGCCACGCCCGAGTGCGCCATCCTCGAAAATGAGCGCTTGCGCCTGGCCTTCCGCCGCAACGGGTTCGGGTTCGGCCCGGCCGAAATCGCCGTGAAGAACCCTGCCGGTTGGGAGACGGTCGCCTGGACCGGAAGTCTCGGCCGCGTGCGGGACCGCGCCGCGAAAGACGCCGCCCAGTGGATGAGTGCCTTTGCCGAGAAACCACCCGTCGCCATTTCCCAGCCCGGTAAGCCCGCGCGCCTGGAGTTCGAAGCGGCGTTGCGCGGGTATGTGCTTCGGGTCGCGTGGGAACTGGCAGCCGGCGCCAGGCAGGTCGCCTGCCGCGCCGAGTTGACGGCCGTCTCGCCGCACGAGGTGGTCGATTTCGAGGGGCCGGTCGGGTGGGTCCTGCGC
>JANLFZ010000282.1:5692-7374 GCA_024653385.1 Thermoguttaceae bacterium
CTGGAGTGGATCGTCGGCGACGAACTCTCGTCCGACTCGCTCGACATCGCCCCGGGGCATCCCGATTGCGACCGCTCGCGGCCCAATCCCCAGTACGTGACCATTCCGGCCATCGGGGTCGCTTCGCCGGCGGGCACGGTCGGCCTGTTGTGGGACGTCCATCAGAAATGGGATGGCCGGTTGGACCGGCCCCGGGCAACGTTCTCTTCGCCCGACCGCCTGGGCAACTTCCGCGCCCATCGGATGAGCCTGGGAGTACCCAGCGGCGACCTGGCAAAGGCCCACGATCCGTCGCCCAAGCCGTACGCGCTGGCTGCCGACAAGACGCTGCGTCTGGAGTTTTGCATTCTGGCCGACGGATCGTCGACCGATCCCTTGGCCGCGATCGACGAGTACGTGCGTCTGTACGGCATCCCCCGGCCGGCCCCGCTGCCGCGCGGTTCGTACGAGAAGGAGATCGAGTTCTCGATGCAGGGCTACCTCAAGTCGCTCTGGGTCGAGGACGAGAAGACCTGGTGGACGAGCAAGGGGGGCGGGATCATGTCGCCCAAGGGCCGGCCGCCTTCCTATATTGCCGACCTCTTGATCGGCGAGATCCTCAGTCCCGACCCGGCCTTGCGCCGGGCGTGCCGCGAGCGCGCCGACGAAGTGGCCAGGCTCATCGGCATCGAGCCGCGGCTCGATGCGATGCGGTTTCCCGGGCGGTTCGACCACGGGGTGGCTCATCCGACCAGCGCGGCCGCGCTGTTGGCCGGCCGGAGCGACGACGGATCCTGGCGGTTCGACGCCGATCTTCAGGCCGGCCCGCCGTTTGTCGGCATGGACTACTACGAGTTGGGCCCCGACGACGCGGTCGAGGTGGGCACCTGTGCGCGCAAGGCATTCGAGGTCCTGCGCTACGCCCGGATTGCCGGCGACGGAGAGACCTTTGGCCGGATGCGCAAGACCTTGGAGCTGATGGAGACGTTCCGCGTGCCGCGTGCCGCGCAGGTCTGGGAGGTGCCGGTCCACACGCCCGACATCCTCGCCGCGGCCGACGCGGTCGATGCTTACCTCGAGGCCTATCGGTTCAGCGGCGACGCGCGGTGGCTCCGCGACGCGGTGACCTGGGCGCGGCGCGGGCTGCCGTTCGTGTACCTCTGGGAAGACCCGGAAAAGCCGTTCCTCTTGGGCGGAAGCATCCCGGTCTTCGGCGCCACCTGGTACCAGGGCTCGTGGTTCGCCCGGCCGGTGCAATGGAATGGGCTTCGCTATGCCGAGGCCCTGCTCAAACTCGCCGACCACGACCAGAGCTACCCCTGGCGGCAGATCGCCCAGTTGCTCGTCCACAGCGCGATCCATCAGCAGGACGCGGCGGGCGAGAACGCGGCCTTGTGGCCCGACAACATCAGCGCGATCGACTCGGCGAAATGCCCCTGGGTCTTCGCTCCGCGCATGATCCTCCAAAGCGTGCTGCACCTTCTGGGCCGCGACGAGGAACCGAACACCGTGATCGTCGGCCAGGGTCGGCAGCGCTTGCACATCACCTCGACGGCCCGGATTACCGACGCCGCGTGGGATGGGAAGACCTGCTCGTTTCGGGCCACGTTCCCGCCGGGGGAAGAGGGGATCGTGCTGGTCAGCAACGTGGGGAGGCCGACGAGAGTCTCGATCGGGCCCCCTCACCCCCAACCACTCTCCCG
>JANLFZ010000282.1:7384-8096 GCA_024653385.1 Thermoguttaceae bacterium
CGCGAGCGGGAGAGGGGAGAAAAGACGCTTGCCGAGCGTGAAGACCTGGAGAAGGGGAGCGAGCCCGGGTGGCGGTACGATCTGGGGCTGGGCTTCTTGTCGATCCGCCCGGGGCCGGGCGCGTGGCAGGTGCGCATCGACGGAGCGGTCTTCCGCCACGTGGATCGCCTGCCGCGGCTTGCCGAGCGGATCGCCTTCGAGTTCAACGAGTCGGCCGAGGGCTGGATGGCGGCCCATCACGTCGGCCCGCTCGACGTGCGCGACGGGGCACTGGCGGGCCCGATCACCGGCGGCGATCCGTACCTCGTGCGCGGCCTCGTGCGGGTGCCGGGCGACGCCTGCCCCGTGGTCGTCGTGCGCATGCGCGTCAGCGGCGGCACGATGGGCCAGTTCTATTGGGGCACCGAATCGTCGCCGGGCTACTCGGAAGAGCAGGTCGTGACGTTCCCCCTCCAGGCCGACGGCCAGTTCCACGAGTATCGGCTCGACGTGGGCCGCCACCCCCGCTGGGCCGGCCAGACGATCACCGCGTTGCGCATCGACCCGGGCAACGGGGCCCAGGGCGGAGAGTTCGCCATCGACTATGTGCGGGGCCTCGGGAAGCCGGAATGACGAAGGATGAATGCAGAATGTCGAATGACGAATGACGAATGACGAATGCCACATGACGAACACGAGATGATCGAGGAGAAGCCATGTCAGCGTCCAACCG
>JANLFZ010000283.1 GCA_024653385.1 Thermoguttaceae bacterium
TATCAAGAGATGGAGGCTCGGTTTCGCGAAGGCGAACGCCTCCTCTTCTTCAGCGATGGTGCCGTTGAAGTACACAACGCTCAGGAGGAACTGCTAGGGGTTCAAGGGCTCGTCCGCATTCTCCAGGAGACTGGTTATCCTGCGTCTGGACTTCAGATTAGCGCCGTCGAGGAGCAACTACTGCGGTATTCCAACGGAATTCGCCTTAGCGACGATCTGAGCTTTATCGAAGTGCGTTTTTAGTACGACAGCGCTAAGTCGGCCCAAAAGCTAAACCAGGAAGGCTAGGTATTCAGAATAGGCAATATAGAAAACCACATTTTCTTCCCAGTTTAGTATCTGCCTCAACTTAGCGCTGTAGTATTAGGTGCGCCGACTGCCCCAAACTGGGAGATCGAGGATGATTGGAAAACCGTCTGTGGCGTTCGCTTGCATACTGGCCGCGCTGGCTCTTGCGGGGTGCCGGAAGCCGGTTGCCGAAGAGGAGGCGATACGGCCCGTCCGCGCAATCAAGGTGGGAGACCTCAAGGCCATCCAGGGTCGGGAATTCCCCGGAAGGGCAAAGGCCCGAGATGAAGTCGACCTCTCGTTTCGCGTCTCGGGGCCGCTCGTCTCATTGCCGGTCGACGTGGGGAGCAAGGTGAAAAAGGGCGATGTCATTGCGGCGATCGATCCCAGGGATTTTCAGACGGCGCTGGACAGCGCCCAAGGGAACTTGTCGCGTGCCCAAGCGGATCTATTGGCCATGGAGCGCGGGGCCCGGCCCGAAGAGGTCGAGCAACTGAAGGCCGCAGTGACTGAGGCCGAGGCGACGTATCGACAGGCGCTCGCAGAACATGAGCGAAACGCCAAGTTGTTGCCATCGGGGGCTGTCAGCAAGTCGGAATTCGATATGACCCTTGCGCGGCGAGACCGGACGGCCGCTCAGGTCAAGAAGGCGAAGGAGGACCTGAATATCGGCTTGAAAGGGGCGCGGCCGGAGGATCTCGAAGCCAAGCGCTCCGAGATCAAGGCCCTGGAGGCGGCCGTCGCGAACGCCAAGAACCAGTTGGACTATGCCGTGCTCAAAGCACCGTTCGACGGGAGCGTGGCGGCCCGGTACGTGGACAACTATCAGACCGTCCAGGCCAAGCAGCCTGTGGTGCGGCTCTTGGATGTCTCGAAGATCGAGGTCACCATCCAGGTGCCGGAGAGCCTGATCTCGCTCGTGCCCCAAGTAAAGAAAGCCGTCTGCCGCTTTGACGCCTTCGCAGGCAGGGAGTTTGCCGGCCAGGTCACGAAGATCGGCAGCGAAGCCTCGCAGACGACTCGCACCTATCCCGTCACCGTCCAGGTAGATCAGCCAAAGGATGTGCAGATCCTGCCAGGCATGGCGGCGACGGTTCGTGGTCAGCCTGAGAAGGGCGACAAGGGGACTGATGGGGGGGTCATTGTGCCGCCCGGCGCCGTGTTCTCCGCCGACGCCGGTCAACAGAGCTATATCTGGGTGGTTGAGGAAGGCAGCCAGAAGGTCACGCGGCGGGCGGTGAAAACCGGCAAACTGACTCCCGTGGGCCTCGCAGTCATTGAAGGACTCAAAGCGGGCGAGTGGGTGGTGACCGCAGGAGTATATTCACTCCGCGAGAATCAGGCAGTGACAATCCT
This sequence comes from Thermoguttaceae bacterium, assembly GCA_024653385.1. Taxonomy (GTDB): domain Bacteria; phylum Planctomycetota; class Planctomycetia; order Pirellulales; family Thermoguttaceae; genus JANLFZ01. The sequence continues at coordinate 1,645 of JANLFZ010000283.1, forward strand.
CCAGGAAGGGAGCCGGTAGCGTCATGAACCTAGCCGCTCTCGCGCTCGAAAAGCGTTCCATCACTTACTTTGGTATCGGCCTGATCCTGGCGGGAGGGCTGTTCTCCTATTCTCGGCTCGGCCAGCTGGAGGACCCGGAATTCTCGATCAAGACGGCGGTGGTCACGACCACCTACCCGGGAGCCAGTGCTGAGCAGGTCGAACTGGAGGTCACCGACCGGATCGAGACCAAGCTCCAGGAGATGGTGGAGCTGAAGAACGTCTATTCTAATTCCCGGCCGGGCCTGTCGATCATCAAGATCGATATCAAGAGCGAAGACTGGTCCGACCGCCTGCCGCAAGTGTGGGATGTGGTGCGGAAGAAGATCGCGGACATCGAGCCGACGTTGCCGCCTGGCGCGGAAAAACCCAAAATCGGCGACGACTTTGGGTTCGTCTTCGGCTTTTTGCTGGCGGTCAGCAGCGACGGGTACAGCTACGGCGAATTGGAACGCTACGTCAAGGACATGCGAAAAGAACTGAGCGTCGTTCCAGGCGTGGCGCGGGTCGACTTGTGGGGAGTGCAGGAGAAACGCATCTATCTGGACGTGTCCACAGCCCAACTCACCGCGCTCGGGCTGACGCCCGATCAGATTAGGCAGACCTTGCAGTCGCAAAATCTTGTGGTGGACGCTGGTGGCGTGGACTACCTGTCTCAGCGGCTTCGCGTGGCGCCGACGGGCGAGTTCCAATCGCCCGAAGACATCGGCCACTTGGCGATTACGAGCGCCGTTTCCGGACGCGACGAGATCATCCGGATCCGCGACATTGCCACGGTGAAAGTCGGATACATCGACCCGCCCAGCAACCTGTTGCGTCATAACGGGCGGCAAGCCATCGCGATGGCGCTGGCGCCCGGCTCCGGTGAGAACGTGGTCCGAGTCGGGCAGGCCGTCGATCGCCGGCTCGCCGAACTAGTCGCGGATCTTCCCGTGGGAATCGGCGTCGAGCGGATCTCCTGGCAATCCGACCAGGTGAGCGATTCGATTTCAGCCTTTATGATCAGCGTGCTCGAATCCGTGGCGATCGTGTTGGCGCTCTTGGCTCTGACGATGGGATGGCGCGCCGGGATCATCATCGGCATCAGCGGGCTCGTGTTTCCCATTTTGGGCTCGTTCATTGTCATGGCCCTGATGGGCATCGACCTGCACCGGATCTCGCTGGGCGCGTTGATCATCGCCATGGGCATGATGGTCGACAACGCGATCGTCGTGACCGACGGGATCATGGTCCGCATCGCGGCCGGCATGGATCGCAAGCAGGCGGCCATCGAAGCGGCGAGCGGACCGGCTTGGCCGCTCTTGGGGGCCACCGTGGTGGCTTGCATGGCATTCTACCCGATCTTCGCTTCCACCTACGACACGGGCGAAGTCGCTGGGAGCCTGTTTACCGTGGTGACCATTTCGCTGGTGCTGAGCTGGGTCTTCTGCCAGACTGTGGCCCCGCTGTTGTGCATTGCCATCCTGCCGGCTCCCAAGCCCGGTCAGGCCCAGACCGATCCGTATCAGAGCAAGTTCTACCAGTCGTTCCGGAAGCTGCTGTCTCTGGCGATCCGCTATCGCGTCTTGTTCCTCGGGAGCATGGTCGGACTGTTGGTTCTCTCCATCTTCGGCTTTCGTTTCGTGGAGCAAATGTATTTTCCCGACTCCAGCCGCACGCAGTTCATGATCGACTACTGGGCGCCGGAAGGAACGCGGATTCAGCAGACCAGCGCCGATCTTCAGCGGATCGAGAAGTTCCTGCAGGAGCATGACGCGACGCTGTCGGTCAGCGCTTTTGTGGGCAAGGGGCCGCCGCGATTCTACCTGCCGGTCAGCGCGGAGGATCCCTATACCTCCTACGCCCAGATCATCGTTAATACGAAATCATTCGCCGGTGTCAATGAACTGGTGGCTGCCACGGACGCTTGGTGCCGCGCGAATGTCCCTGAGGCGATGGTCCGTGTCCGAAAGTATGCGGTCGGGGCGTTCGACGACTGGAAAATCGAGGCGCGTTTTAGCGGGCCGGCCAATGCCGATCCGGCGACGCTGCGTCGCCTGGCGGAAGCAGGCGCGCAGATCCTGCGCGACAGTCCTCTGGCCAAGGAAGTCCGCACCAACTGGCGCGAGCGCGTTCCAGCCTTGGTTCCTGTGTTCAATGACGAACGAGCCCGCTGGGCCGGCGTCTCCCGCGACGACTTGGCACGGGCGACGCGACGCGCGTCCGACGGCGTCGTCGTCGGGCAGTATCGGCAGGAGGATGACCTGATCCCGATCGTGGCCAGGAACGTCGAGGTGGAACGCCAGCAGGCCGCCACGTCGCTGGAGGGCCTCCAGGTGACACCGCGGCTGTCACACCACGCCGTGCCCGCGTTGCAGGTCATCGATGGTATCGCGACCCCCTGGGAGGATCCGATTATCTGGCGATGGGACCGCCGACGGGCGATCACCGTGCAGTGCTCGCCCAACGGGGTGACGGCGCCTGCGCTGCGCAACTCCGTGTTGGAGCAATTCGAGAAGATCACACTCCCGCCCGGCTATCGCCTGGACTGGGACGGCGAGTATTGGAGCGCCAAGCAATCGCAGGAAGCCTTGGCGCCGGGCATCGTGCCGGCCGTGGTGATCATGTTGTTCATCCTGGTGGCCCTGTTCAACGGCTTTCGCCCGATGTTGATTTGCGTCCTGGGCATCCCCTTCGTGATGATCGGCATCACCGGCGGGCTGCTGCTCACCAACACGCCGTTCGGGTTCATTGCGCTGTTGGGAGCCATGAGCTTGTCCGGCATGATGATCAAGAACGTGGTGGTGCTGCTGGACGAGGTGAACGCGAATCTGGCCAAGGGGCTCGCACACTACGACGCGGTCGTCGAGGCGGCTGTCTCGCGGTTGAGCCCCGTGGTCAACGCGGCGGGGACGACCGTGCTCGGCGTGCTGCCCATGCTGCAGGACGTATTCTGGGTGGCGCTGGCGGTCACGGTCTTTTTCGGGCTGATTGTCGGCACGGTGTTGACGATGGTCGTCGGCCCAACCCTCTATACCCTGTTATACCGAATCCCATCGCGATAATCCGAGGAACCTGGTCATGAACAGTCAGTTGCAGCAGTTGGTCCGCTATACCCGGGTCCAGGAGATCGTGGGCGACGTAATCCGCCTGTTTGCCTCGGGGGTGGCGCTGGGCGACATGGCCGAAGTCGAGAACACGGACGGCGAAACATCCTTAGCCAGGGTGATTGGCCTGGACCGGAACCTCGTCAGCCTGCAAGTGTTTGCCGGAGGCAAGGGTCTATCGACTGACGCCGTGGTGCAGTTCCTAGGACGACCGCTGGACGTCGTGTACTCACCGAACATCCTCGGGCGGATTTTCCGCGGGTCCGGCGAGCCCATGGACGGCGGACCCGATCTCTCGGCCGACCCGCGCGTGCCGGTCGGCGGCCCGACGGTGAATCCGGTCATGCGGGTCATGCCGACGAAGATGATCGAAACCCGCGTGCCGATGATCGACCTGTTCAACTGCCTGGTCGAGAGCCAGAAGATTCCCATCTTCTCGGTTGCCGGCGAGCCTCACAATGAGTTGTTGGCGCGGATCGGTTTCCAGGCCAACGCCGAGGTGCTGGTCTTTGCCGGGCTGGGCCTGATCTTCGACGATTACCACTTCTTCCGCACCGCCTTTGAGGAGCACGGGGTCTTCAGCCGAACGGTGATGTTTGTGAACCAGGCTGCCGACCCATTGGTCGAGCGCCTGCTGGTGCCCGACATGGCCTTGGCCGTGGCCGAGAAATTCGCCGTGGAGGAGAAGAAGCGGGTCCTTGTGCTCATGACCGACATGACCGCCTACGCGGACGCCATGAAAGAGATCGGCGTGGCGCAGGAACGCATCCCGGCCGTGCGCGGCTACATGGGCGACCTCTACACGCAGCTCGCCCAGCGGTACGAGAAGGCGTGCGACTTCAAGGGAGCGGGCTCTGTCACGATCCTCACCGTGACTACGATGCCGGGCGACGACGTCACGCACCCGGTCCCGGACAACACGGGCTACATCACCGAGGGGCAATTCTATCTACACGGCGGAATCATTGACCCGTTCGGCTCTCTGTCGCGTCTGAAGCAGCACGTCATCGGCAAGGCCACGCGCGAGGACCACTCGCAGATCGCCAACACGATGATTCGCTTCTATTCGGGCGCGGTCGAAGCGCGAAAGAAGCAGGCGATGGCCTTCGAATTGTCGCCCTTCGACCAGAAGCTGCTGAAGTTCGGGGCGTTGTTCCGAGACCGGTTCATGGACATTCGCGTCTCGATTGGCGTGACCGAGGCGCTCGACTTGTGTTGGAAGACCCTCGCGGAGTGTTTTGAGCCCCAGGAGTTGCTGATGAAACAAAGCCTGGTGGACAAGTATTTCCCGAAGAAGGCCGGGTGAGCAGGAAGATGCGACGATGGCAAAGCTCCGACTCAGCAAGAACTCGCTCCAGCAACAGCAGCAGCAACTGAAGCTGTATAGGCGCTTGCTGCCGTCGCTGGACCTCAAGCGTCGCCAACTCACCGTCGAGGCGCAGAAGGCCCGCGCCGAGCACAAAGCGGCCCTGGCCGCCGCCGAGGCGCTGGATGCCCGAATCGGCAGCGAGCTGCCCATGCTCGCCGACGAGGATCTCGAACTGAGCAGATTGGTGGAAATGACCGGTTATCGCGTGGGAGAGCAGAATCTCGTTGGCACCCGCTTGCCGATCCTGGACCACGTTGAGTTCGTCGTGGCGGGCTACTCGCGGCTGGCGACACCGGCATGGGTGGACATCTTGGTCCAGCGGCTGAAGGACGCCGCCGAAGCGCGGGTCCGCGCCCGCATCGCGGGCGAGCGCGTGCGGGTGCTGGACCAGGCGGTCCGGCGGATCACCCAGCGGGTAAACCTGTTCGAGAAGATCCTCATTCCCACCGCCAAGGAAAACATCCAGCGTATTCGCATCTACTTGGGCGACGCCGAGCGCGCCGCAGTCGTGACCTCCAAGCTCGCCAAGGTCAAGCAGCAGCACGCCGGGGCCGGGGTTGGGGAGGAGGAAGCAGGATGAGCATTGTCCCTTTGGAGCGCGTCACCTTCGTTGGCCTGAGCTGCGAGAAGGATCGCCTGCTGGACAATCTCCACGCGCGGGGATGCCTGGAACTGATTCCGCTCGGGAGCGATGCGGAAGGCACGGCTGACGGGGGCCCCTCATCTGCGGCCCGAGAGGCATTAAAGTTCCTGCTCACTTGCCCGCAACGCCGCAGACAGGTGCGCGACGACGCCCGGTTCGACGCTGAATCCGTCGAGCGGCGTGCGCTCGACCTTCAGAAGAGCATCCAGGCGCTGGAATCGGAGCGCGACTCTCTCGTAGAGCGCATTTCCGACATGAAGCCGTGGGGTGACCTTCGGTTTCCTTCACTACAAGCACTCAACAACCTGAGACTTTGGTTCTACGTCGTCCCTCACAAGGAGATGCCCAAGGTTGAGGCTACTGGGCTGGTGTGGGAAGTCGTTCGCCGCGATCCCCGCGTCTGCTACGTGGTCGTGCTTGACAAGACAGAGCCGCAGTCGATGCCCGTCCCGCGGGTCCACCTTGGCTCCCGCTCTATGGCGGAGCTTCAGCAACGTCTCGACGAAGTGGAACTGGCCATCGAGGATGCGCAGGCAGAGCGATCGCATTTGACCCGCTGGTGTCTTCTTTTCGCGCGGGGCCTGGCACGGTTAGAGGACGCCGCCGCCCGCGCTGAGGCTGCCGGGCAGACGTGCGATCGGGAGCCCGTGTTCGCGCTAGAGGGATGGACGCCGCGGGAGAGTATTCAGGAGTTGGGAGAATACGCAGCACAAAACGGACTCGTGTTCGAAAGCAGACCCCCGGCGCCCGATGAACACCCACCAACGCTGATGCGCAATGCGCCACGAGTGGCGGCAGGTGAGGACCTGGTGAACTTCTACATGACGCCCGGGTACTGGGGCTGGGACCCTTCGGCAGTCGTGCTTGTTTCGTTCGCCATTTTCTTCGCGATGATCATGGCGGACGCCGGGTATGCGGCCGTGATGGGTCTAGGACTGCTCGCCAACTGGCGGCGGCTCGGCCGATCCGCCTTCGGACGGCGTTTCCGACCCCTGCTCGCGCTGATTGTCGTGCTCTCGCTCGTCTATGGCGCGGTGGTGGGCAGCTACTTCGGTATTGCGCCGCCGAAGGGATCGCTGCTGGGCAGGCTGCACTGGTTGGATATGGGCAACTCGAAGCTCATGATGGGCCTTTCCGTGCTGGTCGGCGGCCTACATGTCGTCTTGGCCAACGTCATGGACGCCCGGCGGTATGCGGATTGGCGCGACGGCCTGGCATCGGTGGGATGGGCCTGTGCGGTCGGTGGCGG
>JANLFZ010000284.1 GCA_024653385.1 Thermoguttaceae bacterium
CGGACGATTACCCCCCTGGAGGCTGATTCATGACACCTCGCCGACTTATCCGAACTGTTCCCCTCTTCGTGTCGCTTCTCGCCATCGCGGCCTCGCTGACCGCGGCGGAAAAGGCCGCATCGCAAGGCAAGCAAGCCAGGATTCTGGTGCTCACGGGGAACGAGTATCCGGGGCATCCCTGGAAACTCACGGCCCCGCTCTTGGCGAAGTTCCTCGCCGAAGACCCGAGGCTCGTGACCACGGTCCAGGCCGAACCGAGCTTTCTCGCGTCGCCCGACCTGCACCAGTACGATGCCATCGTGCTGAATTACATGAACTGGCAATCGCCCGACCCCGGCGACGCGGCCCGCAAGAACCTCCAAAAGTTCGTGGCCGAGGGCAAGGGGCTTTCGCTGGTGCATTTTGCCTGCGGGGCGTTCCAGGACTGGCCGGAGTTCAAGAACCTCGCGGGCCGGGCATGGGACCCGAAACTTCGGGGGCACGATCCGCACGGCAAGTTCACGGTCGAGATCGCCGACCCGAACCACCCCATCACCCGCGGGATGAAGCCCTTCGAGACCATCGACGAGCTGTATACCTGTCTGGCGGGCGACAAACCGATTCAGGTGATTGCCAAGGCCACTTCGAAGGTGGATCAGAAGGACTACCCGATGGCCTTCGTTCACCAGTACGGCAAGGGCCGGGTGTTCCACTGCGTGCTCGGGCACGACGTGCAAGCGCTATCGGTCCCCGCCGTGCAGGATCTCTACCGCCGCGGCGTGGCATGGACCGCGGGCCTGACCCCGGTCGCCGAGAAGTAGACGCGGTAGCCGATTGGACCGCGGACGCGGTAGCCGATTGGACTAAAGTCGGCTACACTACGGAGAGGCTGTTCGCATAGGTCTGCGGATCGGACGGGATTGTCGCCATGCCGGCGAACCTGACCCCATCATATCTCAAGGCGGAGGAGGAATATCGTCGTGCCACCAGCCTGGAGGAGGAGCTGAGCTGCCTCCAGGTGATGCTTCAGGAAATCCCCAAGCACAAGGGGACGGACAAGCTTCAGGCCGACATCAAGGCGAAGATCGCCAAGGTCAAGAAGGAAATCCAGGCCGAGAAGAAGAGCGGCGCGAAGAAGAGCCGCGGGGTGCGCATCCCCCGGCAGGGCGCCGGTACCGCGGTCATCATCGGAGGCCCGAACGCCGGTAAGAGCCAGCTCTTGCGCAGCCTCACGCGCGCCACTCCCGAGGTGGCGCCGTACCCCTTCACCACGCATGTACCGATTCCCGGCATGATGCCCTGGGCCGATGTGTTCGTGCAACTGATCGACACTCCGCCCGTGACGGCCGATTACATGGAATCGTACATGCAGGGGCTGGTGCGAGGGGCGGAGTTGGTCCTGTTGATGGTCGATCTGGGAAGCGACAGCGGCATCGAGCAGTGCCAGGACGTGTACGACCGCTTCAACAGCACGAAGACGCGGCTCGGCCGGACCTCGTATCTCGACGAGAACGACATCGGCCTGTCGTTCACGCAAACGTTCCTGGTTCCCAACAAGATCGACCTGCCCGAGGCGGCCGAGCGGCTCGCGCTGCTCCGCGAGCTTTGCCCGTTCGGTTTTCCCGAGTATGTCATCTCCGCGGCACACGGCGCGGGCCTGGAGGAGCTGCGCGACGCGATCTATCGGGCGATGGACGTGGTGCGGGTGTACTCGAAGCTGCCGTCGGCCAAGGAACCCGACCGCGACCGGCCCTTCACGCTTCCGCGGCGAAGCACGCTCTTGGAGATGGCCGGGATGGTCCACAAGGATTTTCTCGAGAAGCTCAAGTTCGCCCGGGTCTGGGGTTCCGCGGTTCACGACGGCACGGTGGTCAAGGGCGACTATGTGCTCCACGACCAGGATGTGGTCGAACTGCACATGTAGCCCGTTTCCCGTGTTCGACCGAATGATGCACGATCCGACCCCCGAACAACTGGCCGCCTGGGACCGCACCGTGGTCTGGCATCCCTTTACCCAGATGGCCGAGTACGAGCCCCTGATCATCGAGCGGGCCGAAGGGTGCACCCTGATCGACATTCACGGCAATCGCTATCTCGATGGCGTGAGCAGCCTGTGGTGCAATGTCCACGGGCACCGCCATCCGCGGATTGACGAGGCGGTGCGCCGCCAGTTGGACCGCGTGGCGCACGTGACGTTGCTGGGCGCGTCGAACCCCACGACGATCGCGCTGGCCCGGCGCCTGGTCGATCTGGCCCCGCCGGGCCTTGCGCACGTGTTCTTCTCGGACGACGGGGCCACGGCGGTCGAGGTGGCCATCAAGATGGCCTTTCAGTACTGGCGGCAGCGTCCCGACCCGCGCCCCCGCAAGACCGTGTACGTGGCCCTCGGCGACGCCTACCACGGCGACACGCTGGGAAGCGTCAGTGTGGGAGGCGTCGAGCGGTTCCACGCGATGTTCCGGCCGCTACTGTTCGAGACGATCCGCTTGCCGGCCCCCAATCCCTACCGGCCGCCCGAGGGCGTCGCGCCCGAGCGTCTGCGGGAGCATTGCCTCGCGCAACTGGAGCGGGTCTTGGCCGAGCAGCACGAGCGGATCGCCGCCTTGGTGATCGAGCCGTTGGTGCAGGCCGCGGCGGGGATGATCGTCCACCCGCCGGGCTACCTTCGGGGCGTACGCGAACTGACGCGCCGGTACGGCGTGCTGCTCGTCGCCGACGAGGTGGCGGTGGGCATGGGGCGCACGGGCCGGATGTTCGCCTGCGAGCATGAGGACGTCGCGCCCGACTTCCTCTGCCTGGCCAAGGGGCTCACCGGCGGATACCTCCCGTTGGCTGCCACGCTGACTACCGACGAGGTGTGGCAGGCGTTCCTGGGCCCGTACGCCGAATCGAAGAGCTTCTTTCACGGTCACACGTATGGCGGCAACCCGCTGGGCGCGGCCGCCGCACTGGCGACGCTCGAGGTGTTCGAGGACGAAGAGACGCTGCTTGGGCTCAAGCCGAAGATCGCCCGATTGGCGGAGCACCTCGCGCGGATCGCCAGGCTGCCGCACGTTGGCGATGTCCGCCAGTGCGGCCTGCTGGCCGGGATCGAGTTGGTTCGCGACCGGGCGACGAAAGAGCCCTACCCTTGGGCCGAACGCAGGGGATGGCGCGTCTGCGATCATGCCCGGACCGAAGGCGTCCTGCTCCGCCCGCTGGGCAACGTCGTGGTGATCATGCCCCCCTTGGCGATCTCGCTGGACGAGCTGGACCGGATCTGCGCGGCGGTCGAGCGCGGCATCCTCGCGGCGCGATGACCAGTCGATGGCGGCCCTTGACAGGCTGGCGGGCTTCGCCGCGAAAATCGGGACAGCCGGCGACCTACTCGACCTCTTCCTCGACAAGATAGATGCCGCCCTCCTTGACGCCGAGGTAGTGGAACCTGGTCCGCGTGGTAAAGACGAGCGGCCGGCCTGGCGGCATCCAAATCTCGTCGTAATGGTGGGATGCCTCCCGATCCTCGACGACCGTGAACGCCTTTCGATCCTTGATGGCGGCGTAGACAGGCCACCGCCCGTCGGGGGTGAACGTCAGATAGCCTACCATGTCGTAGCGGGGCTTGCGCTTGCCATCGACCACGGCGAAGGAGACGCGACCGGTGCGCGCCACGTAGGCCAGCCGGCGTCCCCCCGGGCTGAACGTGAGCGTTCCTCCGCCGATTCGGTCGAAGAGGCGCTGCTCGCGGCCATCGAGAACGACGGCCTCCGAGGACCCCATCTTGGCCACGTAGGCCAACGAGCGTCCGTCGGGGCTGAATTGCACCTCCCCGATGCCGTCGTACGCCTTGCCTGGTTTGCCGTCGACGACGAGGCTCCATCGGGAGCCGGTTTGGGCCGCGTACACCACGCGTTTGGCATCGGGGCTCAGCCGGAGCGTCCCCTCGCCGATCGCCTGAAAGCCCTCGTGGGGTTTTCCGTCGACGATCATGTGCCAGGTTCCGCCGTCGAGCGCTACATAGGCCAGCCGTTTTCCGTCGCGGCTGAGCACCAGATCGGCGACATTGTCGTGCGTGGCCTGGGGTTTGCCGTCGAGCACCACCTGCCACTTCGTTCCGGCCAGCGCGGCAAAGGCCACGCGCCGGCCGTCGCCACTGAATTGGAAGCCCGTGGCCGAACCAAGGTACTCGAAGGGGCCGATTTCCCGGCCATCCACCGCGAGGAACCACTGTTGGCCGTGCCGGGCGCCGTAGGCCAGGCGTTTCCCGTCGGGGCTGAAAACGACCCAACCCTCGAAGACCTGGTCGCATGCGGGCCCCGGTTTGCCATCGTGGATCACGGTTCGTTTGCCGTCGGCCAGCATGGCCACGAACGCCATCCCGGCGCCGTCGGGAGAGAACACGGGGACGCCCACTCGCGCGTAAGGGCCGAGTTCCTTTCCACCGGCCACGACATACCACTGGCCGTCCTTCTGGGCCGGATAGGCCAGGGTCTTGCCGTCGGGGCTGAACACCAGATCGCCCACCTGCGCGTAGGCGTTTTCTGGTTTCCCGTCGAGGACCACTCTCGCCTGACCGCCCGCCTTCGTCACGTACGCCACATGGCGGGCGTCGGGGCTCAGCGCGGCCGACTGGCGCAGTTCGGGCGGGTCGGCGGGAAACGGGGCCAAGAGGGTCTCGGTGTACTTCCGCTTGACCTGCGTCTGGGCCGCGACCGGCGCCGGCCCGCCGCAGGCCGCCGCCACAAGGCCCAGGGTCACCAGCAGCACACGTAAACCGGTTGTGGGCATCGGTGGTTTCCAACCGCCGGCTTGCCGGCGCCTGCCAAGGGTGACGATCACTCGGCCGGCGTCGCGCTGGGCTCGTACCACTGTCGGCGCAGCCACTCGGCGAGCATCTCGACCTGCCGCGGCGTGAGGACTTGCTGATCCGGCCGACCGGCGGGGGCGTAGGACGGCATGCGGTCGTTCTTCGCCCCGTAGAACCGCTTGTGTGCCGGATCGCTGATGATGCCGATGAGCCACTCGCGCGAGCCGTAGCCGGTCAGGTCCGGGGCGGCTCCTTTCTCGCCGTTGCCGTGGAAGTGGTGGCACCCGCTCGAAGTGCAGGTGAAGTCCTCGAACAAGGCGAGGGTGTCCTCCGAGGGCTTCGTGCTGGAGGCGCGTTCCGACTCGGCGGCCAGGGCCTCGATCAGTTTCCGGAACTGCGCGGGCCCGTCGTCGATGTCCTTTTTCAGCGACGGCAGATCATCCTTCAAAAAGGTCGCCATCTTGCCCTTTTGGAATTTCGTGTTGCCGAAGTACTTCGGGCGGTTCGAGGGGCTAAGCTCTTCGGGCGGTGGGTTGAAGGCGAGCTGCTTGAGGTCGAGAAACCCGGTCAGCCATTGGACGCTGGCGAAATCGTAGAGGTCCGGGGCCGAGGGTTTTTCGGCCAGCATGGGGCGTTCGCCGCCGTTGTAGTCGTGGCAGCTTGCGCAATGTTGCTTGAACAGTTTCGGCCCTTGGGTCTTGGAGTCGTCCCACAACAGCGCCAAGGCGCCGGCGGTGGGAATCCCCTTGGCCTTGACAAGTTCCAGCACCCGTTCGGCGCTGGCGTGCTCGGCCTGAAGCGATTCCTGGTGGCTGGGATTGGCTCGATCGTGCGCCAGGGAAATGGCCGACAGGACCACGGCCGCAATAAGAAGCCCGGCGGCAATGACGACGTTGGCGACGTGTCCCACCCGGCTGCGGCCCACCCACGGCATGGCCAAGAACACCAGAACGATCGCGCCGGGGACGAGGAAGATCGGCACGATCTTCAGCCCGCCTGGAAAGTAGTTCGCGAACTGGTACACGCCGATGAAGTACCAGTCGGGCCTGGCGGCGGCATAGGCGTCGATGGGGTCGCGGGGCGAGCCCAGTTCCGTGCCCGTGGCCACCAGCACCGCGATGACGACCAGCGCCACCGCGCAAGCCGAGGCGTTGCGCAGCGACTGGCCGGGCCAGTAGGGCGAGGCGCCCGAGCCGGCGGCCTCGATCTGGTCGGCCCGCCAAACCGCCCGGGCGTGCAGCCACAACAGGGCCGCCAGGGCCGCGCTGAACAAGCCCGCGTGCAGGGCGAAGAACCGGGTGAGCGTCAGGTGGCCCATCTCCGGTCCTCCGATCGCCAGCTTGCGCAGCGCGCTGCCGATCCCTGGAATCAAGAGCAGGAAATTGGTGCGGACATTGGTGCTCCAGTAGCCTCGCTGCGACCACGACAGCAAGTCGCCCGTCAGAAGAAGCCCCAGCGTGACGAGTACCAGAAGGACCGCCAGGAGGAACTCGACTTCTCGCGGGGCGCGATAGGCCCGGGCGAAGATCGCGTGCAGCACATAGAGGGCCAGGGCCGCCAGCAGCACCTGCCCGGCGTGATAATGGATGCCGCGGAGCACCGCGCCTCCAAGGACCTCGTGCTGAACGTAATACACGCTTTCCCAGGCGCTTTGGGCACTGGGGCTGTAGTACATCCAGAGGACCAGGCCGGTGATCGCCTCGACGACAAACACGAAGAGGATCACGCTGGGCCAGACGCCCAGACAGCACCGTCCGGCGGGCACGGGGCGTTCGAGACACCCCCGGCACGCCGAGGCCAACCCGGTGCGGTCCTCCAACCAACGCAGCAGAGTATTCATCGTTGCATCTCGATCAGGTTAAGCCTCGACCTTGTCGGCCGTGCCGATCCGGAAATTCTGGAACTTGACCAGCACGTACTTCACGCCGTCCTTGGTCTCGTAGTCGACTTCCAGCGTATCCAAGTCGCGCGGACTCGACGACGTCGCGTCGAGCCGCACGCCATCGAGGTCGAAATGGGCGGTGTGGCACGGGCACACAAAACGGTTGTTCGCCGCGTCGTAATCGATGAAACACCCGGCGTGGGGGCAAACGACGTGGATCGCCTTCACCTCGTTCTCCCCGACCTTGCGAAGCCAAACGGCTCCCACGGGCTGGTTGGGATATCGATTCCACGCATCGGTGCGGTCCTGAATGATCGCCACCTTGCGCGGCGTGCCATCGAGCGTGTCCAAGGCGGCGAGGCGGATGAACTCGCCCGATTTGCTCTTCTGCCGCAAGGGATTCAAGAACGCGACGAGACCGGCGATCGCCGGCGTCACGTAAGCGACCAATGCCAAGACCAGCGCGCCCAGTTTGGCCAGGAAACCCCGGCGGGGGTCCCCCGCCCCAGACCGGCAGCCGCAACAGCCGTTCGACGAGGTGGTAGACATCGATGCGTTTCCTTTGAAGTCCCGGCCGAGCCTTTGCATCCGCAGACCTCCGGGGCGTTGCCACGACCGGCACCCAGGCCGGCCAGAGCAACGTCACGGCGTCGGGAACACGGCTCGTGTCGGGTCCTGCTCAGAGGTTCACGAATCCGGTAGGCTGGAAACATCTCATTATCGCATCGCCGCGCGGACAGCGTCAAGGACTCGGGCCTGGGCCGCGCCAAGCTCGCCGGGAACAAACGCTCCGGCCGCGGCTCGGTGCCCGCCGCCGCCAAACTGCAATGCCACTTGGCTGCAATCGAGCGCCGAGCGGCTGCGGAAACTGACCTTGAAGCCTCCGGCCGGTTGCTCGACGAGGATCACGGCCACCTCGGTCCCGCCCGCCGCGAGCGTCAGATTGATGATGTCCTCGCTGTCCGAAGGAACGGCGCCGGCCGCGGCGAAATCGTCCAGCGCGAGGTAGGTGTGAATGAGCCGTCCGTCCAACTCGGTCTTCACCCGGGAAAGCGCCCGGCCGACCAACCGAAGCCGTGCCGGGCTGTCGTTTTCGTAAAGATCCTTGTACATCTGGTGCGGCACCGCGCCCGCCTCGGTCAGTACGGCAGCCAAGCGATAGGTTTGGGGCGTGGTCGACGCGAAGCGAAACCAGCCCGTGTCGGTGGCCAGCGCGGCGAACAGCGGCGTGGCAATCTCGGGCGTCATGGGCACTCCGAGTTGGCCGGCCGCCTCGAAGACCAGCCGGCCGGTCGCTTCGGCCCGGG
>JANLFZ010000285.1 GCA_024653385.1 Thermoguttaceae bacterium
GTCGCGCCGGACGCGGGGTTCATCGAATGCCTCGCGGTAGTTTCGCGGTGTATCGCGTGTGAAGGAGCCGGTGGGCCCTTTCGGAGCCCGGCGCGCCGAGGAAAGCGTCGTAAACCTCTTCGACGGCCGGATTCTCGTACGACTTGCGGAGTTTCTTGCCGCTGTCGATGTGGTACAGGGCCGCGGCCCGCTTGCGGAGCAGTTCCGGATCGAGCACGTGGTAGCCCTCTGGCGGATAGGGCTGGCCGCCCCCGCCGATGCAGCCGCCGGGACAGGCCATGATCTCCAGCACATGGAAGGGCTCGCCGGCCTTGACCCGATCGAGCAGGATCTTGGCGTTGGTCAGTCCGTTGGCCACACCGACGTGGATGTTCTGGTCGCCAATGGCCACATAGGTCTCGCGCAGGCCCTCGACCGCGCGGACCTCGGTGAACTCGAGGCGGTCGGCCGGTTTGCCCGTGACCAGCTCCCCGGCAGCGCGGAGCGTGGCCTCCATGACGCCGCCGGTCGTGCCGAAAATGTCGCCCGCCCCGCTGGCCAGCCCCAAGGGCGCGTCGAACTCGCCGTCGGGCAAGCGGGCAAAGTCGATCCCGTAGCACTTGATCATCCAGATCAGCTCGCGGGTGGTGAGCACGGCGTCGGTCAACGGCACCCTCACCCCGGGTGTTGTCTGCGATGCCTCAGCCGATGCGGGGCCGGCCTCACCTCCTGCATTTCTGCCAGAAGGAGAGGGGAGATCGAGGTAATGCTCGGGCCGGCGGGCCTCGTATTTCTTCGCCACGCAGGGCATCACGGCCACCATGTAGATCTTCGCCGGGTCGATGCCCTTGGTCTGGGCGTAATAGGTCTTGACCAGCGCCGACACCATGCCCATCGGCGAGCGGCACGTCGAGGCCAGCGGAATCAGCTCGGGATAGAACTTCTCCAAGAAACTGATCCACCCCGGCGAGCAGGAGGTGATCATCGGCAGCGGGCCTCCCTTGAGCCGCGTGAGGAACTCGTGGGCCTCTTCGACGATCGTCAAGTCCGCGCCGAAATCGGTGTCGAACACGGCATCGAACCCCAATCGCCGCAGGGCGGTGACCAACTTGCCCGTCGTCGGCGTGCCCGGAGGCAATCCGAATCCCTCGCCGATGGCGGCGCGGATTGAGGGGGCCGTTTGCACGACCACGTGCATCTCGGGGTCGGCAATGGCCTCCCACACGCCGCCGGCGCTTCGCTTCTCGACAAAGGCCGCCGTGGGGCAGACGTTGATGCACTGCCCGCACTGGATGCACACCGATTCGTCCATGTTCGCCATGTGGGCCGGGGCGACGACGGTGTTGAACCCGCGTCCGTGCTGGCTGAGGTTGTAAACGCCCTGGATCTCGGCGCACACCCGCACGCACCGCCCGCAAAGCACGCACTTCTCGCTGTCGCGCACGACGCTGTGGCTCGACACGTCCAGCTCGAACCGCTTGCGCTTGCCCTCGAAGTGCCGCGCCCGAACCCCCATGGAGTACGCCAGGTTCTGAAGTTCGCAGTTCCCGTCGCGCTCGCAGGTCTGGCAGTCCTGGGGGTGATTGTCCAGCAGCAGCTCGACGATATCGCGCCGCGCCTGGCGGATATCGGGCGAGTTGGTCTGCACCTCCATGCCCTCCCACACCTTCTGGCTACAGGAGGTCATGTAGAAGCCCATGCCCTTGACCTCGACGATGCACACGCGGCAAGAACCCATGAGGCTCAAGTCGGGGTGGTAACAGAGCCGGGGAATGCGGATCCCCAGGGCCTCGCACGCCTCCATGATGGTGGTGCCTTCGGGAACCGTCACGGGAGCGCCGTCGATGGTGAGGTTGACTTTCTTCTTGCGCATCCTTCATCCTCTCCGGCCTACAGCCTCCGCACGGCCCCGAACCGGCAGACCTCGAAACACTTGCCGCACTTGACGCAGCGGAGCTGGTCGATTTCGTGCGGCTTCTTCCGCTCGCCCGCGATGCAAGGCACCGGGCAGTTCCTGGCGCAGAGCGTGCAGCCGACGCACGTCGCCGGATCGATCTCGTAGTGGATCAGCGCCGTACACTTGTGGGCGGGGCACTTCTTGTCGACGACGTGGGCCAGGTACTCGTCGCGGAAGTGCTCCAACGTGCTCAGCACGGGGTTGGGCGCCGCGCGGCCCAGCCCGCACAGCGACGTCTTCTTCATCAACAGGCCAAGACGCTTGAGCTTGTCGAGGTCCTCCAACGCGCCCTGCCCGGCGGTGATCCGCTCGAGGATCTCGAGCATGCGCAGGCTCCCCTCGCGGCAGGGGGTGCATTTGCCGCACGATTCGTCCTGCGAGAAGGCGAGGTAGAACTTGGCGATGTCGACCATGCAGTCGTCCTCGTCGAGGACGATCATGCCGCCCGAGCCCATGATCGAGCCGGCCTTGGTCAAGGTGTCGAAGTCGATCGGCGTGTCGATCCACTTGGCGGGAATGCAGCCGCCGGCGGGCCCGCCGGTCTGCACGGCCTTAAGCTGCCGGCCGTCGGCCACGCCGCCGCCGATCTCGTAGACGACTTCGCGGAGCGTCGTGCCCATGGGCACCTCGACCAGGCCCGTGTGCCGGATCTTGCCGGCCAGGGCGAAGACCTTGGTGCCGCCGCTCTTGGCGGTGCCGATGCGGCTGAACCATTCGGCCCCGTAGTTGATCACGGCCGGCACGTTGGCGAACGTCTCGACGTTGTTGATCACCGTGGGCTTGCCCCACAGGCCGCTTTCGGTGGGGTACGGCGGGCGGATGCGCGGCTGCCCGCGCTCACCCTCGATCGAGTGGATCAGCGCCGTCTCTTCGCCGCAGACGAAGGCCCCGGCCCCCAGC
Source organism: Thermoguttaceae bacterium (assembly GCA_024653385.1). GTDB lineage: Bacteria > Planctomycetota > Planctomycetia > Pirellulales > Thermoguttaceae > JANLFZ01. The sequence goes on from JANLFZ010000285.1 coordinate 2,837, forward strand.
CGACTCTCCACCTCGAAGTCGAACCCCGAGCCCAGGATGTCCTTGCCCAACAGACCCCACTGGCGGCACTGGTCGATGGCGTTCTGAATCCGGCGGATGGCCATCGGGTATTCGGCGCGGACATAGACGAAGCCTCGCGCCGCGCCGATCGCGTAGGCGCCGATGATCATCCCCTCGAGCACGTTCAGGGGATCCGACTCCAACATGCTGCGATCCATGAATGCGCCGGGGTCGCCTTCGTCGGCGTTGCAGATGAGATAGCGGGTCTTTTCGGCGGCCTTGGCCGCCATGGCCCATTTTTCGCCGGTGGGGAACCCCCCGCCGCCGCGCCCACGGAGCCTCGATTTCGTGACCTCCTCGATGACCCACTTGGGATTGCCCTTGTCGAGCACCTTGGCCAACGCCTGGAACCCGCGGTAGTGGAAATACTCCTCGATGCTCTCCGGATCCACGACCCCGTTGTGGCGCAGGGCGATGCGCGTCTGGCGGTTGAAGAAAGCGACATCGCCATAGAGTTCCAGGAACTTGCGTCCGATGGTCTTGCCGGGCACCTGGAGCCGCTGGACGACCTTCCCACCCAAGAGGTGCTCGCGAACGATCTCGTCGAGGTCGGCCTCGTCGGCCACCCGATAGAGGACCTTGTCGGGCCGGATCAGCAGGTGGGAACGATTTCGGGCATCGTCGAGACTGCACGCCCCGAAGCAACTGCCGATGGTGACGCGGGCCTTGGGAGCGCCGATTCCGGCAGCCACCAGTTTTTCGCGCACCACCGTGGCGAAGTCCTTCGCCCCCTTCCACCCGCACCGAACGCTCCCACAAATGAGGATTTCGTGCTCGGCGACGCTTTCGAGGGGGCCGTCCAGCACCCGATCCAACAGCGGTTTGCCCCCGAGAATATGGCTGGCAAAAATCTCGTGGACCGCCTTGCGGTCGACCCGCTCGTACTTGACGGGCATTTGCCCGGGGACCATCACGGCGACGATCGGTTCGCGGCTGCATCGACCCGTGCAGCCCGTGCGGTGGAGGAGGATGTCCGAGCGGCCGGAGGCCACCACGTGCTTCCGGAACTCGGCGAACACCTCGTCGGCCCCAGCAGCCTGCTCGCACGTGGCCGAGCCGATCTGAACCCGGATCGGGTTTCCGGCCAATCGAGCCCGGAGGGTCTCTTCGGCCCTCGAGGCCAGATCGGCAAATCGTTCCAAGACCTTTGTGGACACGGTCGCTCCTGGGCACCGAGGGACTCGGACCCTGCCGTGGGTCATTCCGCGCAACCGTTCACGGGCCTGTCCCCTTTACGCCCCACGGGGACAGTCCCATTTTCGCGCTCCTTCGCCGGCCCTTCGAGACCGCCTGAAACCCCGCCTCGAATCCCCGCGCAGGATGGAATCGCATTCCCACGGAAATAGGGTCATCGCAAACCGTTGCTTTGGGAACTATCGCATCCGCTTCGCTCTTGCGTCAAGACCGGATTCCAGATAGCTTTCCAGGAGGATGGGCCTTCCGGCCCGTCCGTGGACGGCTCAGGAGAACCCTCCTTCGGACGATGGACGACCGACCCCCAATGATCCGCGTGTACAACACCTTGACGAAATCGAAGGAACCGTTCGAGACCGTGCGGCCGGGGAAGGTGGGGATCTACCTCTGCGGCCCGACGGTCTACAAGCCCAGCCATATCGGCCACATGGTCGGGCCGGTGATCTTCGACGCGATCAAGCGATATCTCACGTACAGCGGCTACGAGGTGACTTGGGTCGTCAACATCACCGACGTCGACGACAAGCTGATCGTCCGGTCCCGCGAACGAGGCATTCCCATCAGCCAGTTGGCCCAGGAAATGACGGCCGACTACCTGCGCTGCCTGGAGGTGATGGGGGTGGATCAGATCGATCATTTTCCGCGGGCGACGGAGTACATCCCCGCGATGATCGAGTTCATCTCGGCGCTGGTGGAGAAAGGCTACGCGTATGCCTCGGACGGCGACGTCTACTTCGACGTGACTCGGTTCCAGGACTACGGCAAGCTGAGCCGCCGGTCGATCGAGCAGATGCAGATCGAAGGGGGCACCACGGCGGAGCGGAAGCGGTCGGGGGCCGATTTCGCCCTGTGGAAGAGCGCCAAGCCGGGCGAGCCTTCGTGGCCGAGTCCCTGGGGACCGGGCCGGCCGGGCTGGCACATCGAGTGCTCGGTGATGAGCGGCCGCCTCTTGGGCGAGACGTTCGACATCCACGGCGGCGGGCTGGATCTCGTCTTCCCCCACCACGAGAACGAGATCGCCCAGAGCGAGGCCCGCCACGGCCGGCCCATGGCGCGGTACTGGATGCACAACGGGTTGATGCAGGCTTCCGACGAGGTGGGCAAGGTGGGCGGCCGCGCGACCCGGCCCGCCGAAGGCGACCAAGAGGCCCAAGAGGCCGGCAAGATCGCCGGCCGGCATGGCGCCAAGTCGTTCCTCTTGCTCTTGAAGGAAGAACGCTTCCAGCCCGAGCAAGTGCGGTTCTTCCTCCTGTCGACCCACTACCGCCGGCCCATCGACTTCAGCGTCGAGCGGATCCGCGAGGTGGGCACGGGCCTGGCCACGTTCTACCGCTTCTTCAAACGCTACGAGCGCGTCACCGGGGAAGGCTTCTACGACCTGCCCTTCGCCACGCGCCGCGCCGACGGCGAATTCGCACCCGGCGACGACCCGGCGCTTGCGGTCATTGCCGACCAGCGGGCGCGGTTTCTCGAAGCGATGGACGACGACTTCAACACCGGCGGCGCGGTCGGCGTGCTGTTCGAGCTGCTCCGACGGCTCAACAAGTTCGTCGACGACGAAAAACTCGAAGACCCCGCCCGAAGGTCGCAGGCCCATCTCGCGGTGCTGCGCCAGGGGGCCAAGACGCTTCGCGAGTTGGCTGCCACGTTGGGGTTGTTCCGCAAGCCGCCGGAGGACGAGGTCAAGGCCGACGACGCGCTGGTGGGCAAGCTCCTGGACCTCTTGGTCGAGGTCCGCGCCGACGCCCGCAAAGCAAAGAACTTCGCCGCCGCCGACAAGATCCGCCAGCGACTGGCCGAACTGGGCGTGACGCTCGAGGATCGCCCCGGCGGCACCGAATGGAGCCTCGCGCGGTAATCGTTTGCAGGCCGGGGACTGTCCCCGCGAACGGTTACCGGAAAAGCAAACGGGGGTGTGCGTGCAGTATCCGCAGAGGATCCTGGGGATCGACCCCGGCCTGAACGTCACCGGCTACGGCGTCCTCGAGGCCGCCGGCGGCCGCCTGCGGCTTTGCGAAGCCGGCGTGGTGCGCGGCAAGGGGCGCGATTCGCTGGCCAAGCGCCTGGCCGAGATCCACGACGGCGTGCGCGACGTGATCGCTTCGCTGGCGCCCGAGGTCCTGGCGCTGGAGGAACTCTACTCGCACTATGCCCGGCCGCGCACGGCCATCCTCATGGGCCACGCCCGGGGCGTCATCTGCCTGGCCGCGGCCCACGCGGGAATCCCGGTCGTCAGCTATTCGGCGACCCAGATCAAGCGGATTCTCACGGGCTCGGGCCGGGCGCCGAAGTCGCAGATGCAGAGGGCCATCCGCCTGGAGTTGGGGCTTTCGGCGATTCCCGAACCTCCCGACGTGGCCGACGCGCTGGCCATCGCCTTGTGCCACTACCACCTGAAGGGAAAACCGTGTCCGCCCGCACCTTGAACCGCGCCGAGTCGCGCGATTTGGACCGTCGCGCCACGGAGGAATATGGCGTCCCCAGTCTGGTGTTGATGGAGAACGCGGGCCGGGGCGTGGCCGATCGGCTCGAGTCGCTGGGCATCGCCGGACGTGTGGTGATCGCCTGCGGCAAGGGGAACAACGCGGGCGACGGGTTCGTCATCGCCCGGCACCTCGACCTCCGCGGCCACGAGGTCCGCGTGCTGGTCTGGGCCGAACCCGACGAGCTGACGGGCGACGCCGGGGTCAATTTCCGCATCCTCCGGAAGGCCGGCGTCGCGGTGACGTGCTTTGGCTCGCGGTTCGAGGCCGATCGCGTGCAAGAGGCCCTCGCCGGGGCGGCATGGATCGTCGATGCGCTGTTGGGGACCGGCGCCCGGGGCGATCCTCGGCCTCCGCTGGACGCCGTCATCGACGCGCTGGTCGCCTCGGCGGTTCCGATCGTGGCCGTGGATGTTCCCAGCGGGCTGGACTGCGACACCGGCGTGGCGTCGGCCCACACGATCCGCGCGGCGCATACCTGCACGTTCGTCGCCCACAAACCGGGCTTTCTGGTGCCGGGTGCCGATCGGTACACGGGCGAGATTCATGTCCTCGACATCGGCGCCCCGCGCCGGCTCGTCGAGGAAGCCTTGGCGGCCGCGACCGGCCACTAGACGGCCCCAGTTCTCCCGGTGAAGCCCGCGAACATGGGACCGGCCCGTTCGGACGTGCGGAACGCGAACCGATGGACGGCTAAGCCTCACTCCGCCGGAGCGATCTGGGCCGGCTGGGAAGCCTCGGCCTCGGTCGCCGCGTTGCCGTTGGAGCCGTTGCCGTTGGAGGGCTTGTCGAGCCGCACCTCGTCGAACCGGCGAAGGGTGCGCTCCTCGACCGGCCGGTCGAGGAAACCCGACAGGCGACGCGAACGCACCGGGTGCTGGAGTTTTCGCACCGCCTTGGCCTCGATCTGCCGGACGCGTTCGCGCGTGACCGAGAAGATCTTGCCCACTTCCTCGAGGGTGTAGCTGTAGCCGTCGGCCAGGCCATACCGCAGGCGGATGATCTCGCGTTCGCGGTAATTCAGCGCGCCGAGCACGTCGGCGATGCGCCGCTTGAGCATGTCCTGGTTCATCTCGTAGAGCGGGTCGTCCTCCCGATAGTCGGCCAGGAACTCGCCGAAATAGCTGTCGTCGTGATCGCCGACCGGCTGGTCGAGCGACAGCGGCTGGCGGCTCATCTGGATCACGCAACTGGTCTCGTCGATCGACAGCCCGGCCGCCTCGGCCGTCTCCTCGATGGTCGGCTCGCAGGCCTGGCGTTGGAGGAGGTCGCGGGCGACCGTGCGGACCTTGCTCATGGTCTCGATCATGTGCACCGGCACGCGGATCGTGCGGCTCTGATCGGCGATGGCCCGGGTAATGGCCTGGCGGATC
>JANLFZ010000286.1 GCA_024653385.1 Thermoguttaceae bacterium
GCTTGCGCTTCCTTGCTCTCTCATGTTTGCCCAACTTATTGTTTTGCAGGCCCTTAGGCGGAACCAAGCCCGATGCCCCGATCCCTTGCCTCGTTCGCACTGGCACTTGCTACAGGTCTTCTGCTTGCGGAAAGCAACGCCGCCGAGTTGCGGGTCGACGCCGAGATTCCGGCCGGGAACATCGTCGTCGAGCGGATCGAAGGCGACCGGGTCGAGCTGCGCCAGGACCTCCGCGACACCGAGGGTTGGTGGTTCTACTGGCACTTCCGCGTGCGCGGCGCCGCCGGCCGGACGCTCACCTTCCGGTTCACCAACGGCAATCCCATCGGCGTGCGCGGCCCCGCCCTGAGCAACGACGCTGGGCAGACCTGGCGCTGGCTGGGCGCCGAAAGCGTTCGGGACGCCTCGTTTCGCCACTCCTTCGGTCCGGACGAGAACGACGTGCGGTTCTGCTTCGCCATGCCCTATGTCGAGGCGAACCTTCGGGCGTTCCTGGCACGCCATGCAAAGAACCCTTGTCTGCGGGCCGAGACGCTTTGCGTTACGAAGAAGGGGCGCCCGGTGGAACGACTTCACCTGGGCAAGCTCGACGGCTCGCCCAAGCACCGCGTGTTCGTCACCTGCCGCCATCACGCGTGCGAGATGATGGCCAGTTGGGCCCTCGAAGGGCTCATGGAATCGGTCCTCGACGATGCCGAGCATGGCCGGTGGCTCCGCGAGAACGTCGAGTTCCTCGTGGTTCCCTTCGTCGACAAGGATGGGGTCGAGCAGGGCGACCAGGGCAAGAACCGCAAGCCGCACGATCACAACCGCGACTACCTCGGCGCGAGCATCTACCCTTCGGTGGCGGCGATCCGGGAGTTGGTTCCCACCTGGTCGCAAGGGCTGCTCGACTTGGCCTTGGATCTGCACTGCCCGTGGATCCGCGGGGGAGGCAGCGGTCCGGGAAGCAACGAACAGATCGTCCTGGTCGGAGGACCGGGGGCCGAAACCTGGGCACGGCAACAGGCGCTGGGCAAGGTCCTCCAAGAGGTTCAGCGAGGCCCGCTGGTGTACGACCCCAAGCACAACATTCCGCACGGCGTGGGCTGGAATACCGGCGCCGAGCCGCGAAGCTGCTCGCGCTGGGCGGCAACGCTGCCAGGCACCCACACCGCCGTTACCGTCGAGCTGCCTTACGCCAACGCGGGCGGCAAGCCGGTGACGGCCGAATCGGCCCGGGCGTTCGGCCACGATCTGGCCCGGGCGATCGCCCGATACGTCGGTGGGCGCTGAGGGCCAAGGCAGGCGACCGCGCGGCACGTTCCGGCCGATTTGGGCGGAGGGAAGGCCCAGCCAGCGCCGGGCGTCCCGGCCTACCCGGGCCCCGGCGATCGTTGGGGTTTTCCGGCAACGGAGCCGTCGTCACCGGCAGGCTGGGTTCGGGCAGCCGCCTCCTGGAGTTGGATCGCCTCGCTAATGAAGTTCTCGACCGTGTCGACGCTTTGGGCGCCGATCAGCCGGCGCATGCGCCAGCCGTCGGCCGTGCGCCGGAAGGTGAGAATCTGGGGGATGGGGCCATGGTCGGTAAGCTGATCTGCCAGTTGCTGCTCGCGGTCGTAATTGACGATGGCAAACGCCACCTTGCGCAACAGGCCGCGCTGGCGCACTTGGGGGATGACCGTGGTGTTGAGCACCTTGCAGGCGGGGCACCAATCGGCCCCGACCACCACGACCAGGGGTCGGCCGGTCTCCATCGTTTCCCGATGCGCGTCGGCGTAGGTCTCGCCTCCGGAGGCTGCCACGATCACTTGCACTAGCGCGGTAAGGCCCAGACTCGTCATGAGCCACGATCCTCCTGATAAAAGGTCTTGCTTGGGGGGTGTGTCCGTTACAGAACAGGCCGGCCCACTCGAGCCGGCCGGTGGTCCGCTCGTGGCGAACCAACGTGCGCTGGCGCGGGTCGCAGACGGAGCTATCCTTGTGCGACCGTACTCCTTGTTGGATGGCCGTCGTTGGCCGGGATTCAGCCCGGTTCTTCCATGCGGCTGCCATTCCCTGACAGGAGGGGCACACCGTCAGGCAGGGAACCTCCAGTGTATTAGGCGCGGCGAGAATTGCAAGGCATGGACCCGCGACTGTGCCGATTAAACAATTTGAATAAGCGATATTGCGCGCCGGCCTGCGGGTGGGTCCTGGACCCCATGCCACCGAGATGTGCTACCGAGGCCCTCCTCCTCGAAGGTAGAATGCTCCCTACCTGGATGTTGACACACCCACCGCGAGTACACGCTGCATGAAGCTCCGCGTCGGATTGGTTGGCTTGGGAGATGCCTGGGAACATCGGCATCGGCCCGCCCTTCGCGCGCTGGCCGACCGGTTCGAGGTGCGCGCCGTGTGCGATCAGGTGGGTCGCCGGGCCCAACTGGCCGCCGCGGAGTTCGGGGCGCAGACGGTCGACGGGTTTCGGGCCCTGACGGCACGCGAGGACATCGATGCCGTGCTGATGCTCGCGCCCCAGTGGTACGGCTCGCTGCCCATCCTGGCGGCATGCGACGCGGGCAAGGCCGTGTACTTCGGCGGCGGCCAGCAATTGGAGCCCGAACATGCCGAGACCATTCGGCGGCGCGTCCAGGAGTCGGGCATTGCCTTCATGGTCGAGTTCCTCCGGCGCCAATCGCCCGCCACGCTCCGGCTCAAAGAGCTAATCGCCACGCGGCTCGGCCCGCCGCGTCTGTTGTTCTGCCACCACCGGCTTCCCATTCCCGAACACGCCAATCATTCCAGCCGGCCCCATCGCACCATCGTTCAGGAACTGGTCGAGCAGGTCGATTGGTGCCGGTACGTGGTGGGCAAGGATCCGCACTGGGTGACGGGCATGACGCACACCGGCGCCGAGTCCGAGGAGGCCGACTACCAGATGATGAGCCTCGATTTCTCGGAGGGCCAGTCGCCCGGCACCGGGGCCATCGCCCAGATCAGTTGCGGGCGGTACTTCCCGGCCGCCTGGCACGAGGCGATCAACTACCGTCCGCTGGCCGCCCTGCAAGTCTCGTGCGCGCACGGGGTGGCCTTTGTCGATCTTCCCGCCACCGTGATCTGGTTCGATGAAGCCGGCCGGCACCACGAATCGCTCGAAAGCGAACGGCCGGTGGGCGAGCACCTCTTGACGCAATTCCACCGGTCGGTGACCAGCCTGGTCCGACGCACGACCGACTTGGAAGATGCTTGCCGCGCGCTGTGGATCGTCCAGCAGGCCGATCGCAGCTTTAGCGAGGGACGCCGGGTGGCGCTTTACTGAGAACCGGGATCCGCAGCCGAGTTGCCGGAGCCTGTCTGCCCGAAACGGCCGGCGCTTGCCGGACCGGATCGCGTGTTTACCGTTTCGAGAATTGGGTACCGCGACGGGCCCCGCGCAAGCCGTATTTCTTGCGCTCCTTCATGCGGCCGTCTCGGGTGAGCATGCCCGCGTCGCGCAACGCCGTCTCGCACTCGGGGGCATACTGCTTCAGAGCGCGGGCGATACCGAGCTTGCACGCATCGGCCTGGCCGGTCGGCCCACCCCCCTGAACCCGGACGATCACATCCACTTCGGTCCGCTTGCCGGTGGCAACCAGCGGGGCCTCGACCGACTTGCGCAACTGGTCGGTCAGAAAGAACTGGTCGAAGGGGCGCTGGTTGACCACGATTTGGCCCTGTCCGGGCCGCAGGCGCACCCGGGCGACCGACGTCTTGCGCCGGCCGGTCCCGAGGAAATCGTTCGTTCCCTTGCTCGGCGAAACCGCGGCGTCTGACATCACTGCGTATCCTTCTTATCTTTCCTGGGCTTCTTGACCCCCAGCTCGATGGGCTCGGGCAACTGGGCCTGATGCGGGTGCTGGGGACCGGCGTAAATCTTCAGCTTCTCCAGCATGTGGACCGCCAGCTTGTTCTTGGGCAGCATCCGGCGAACGGCATCGTAGAGGATTCGCGTGGGCTTACGAGCCATGCGCTCGGCAGCGGTTTCGACTTTCAAACCGGTGTAGCCGGTGAACCAAGTGTACCGCTTTTGATCCCACTTCTTACCGGTGAATACCACCTTATCGGCGTTAACCACGATGACGAAATCGCCGGTATCAACATGGGGGGTATAGGTGGGGCGGTGTTTTCCCATGAGAATCATGGCGATGTCGGTGGCCAACCGGCCGACCGCCTTGCCGTTGGCATCGACCACCCACCACTTCTTCTCGATTTGCCCAGGGCGGGCCATAAACGTCTTCATGGTTCGGCTCGTAAGGTAAGTCCGTTGGCCACCGGAACGGGCGACCGCGCGGCACGCTGGCCATGGCCACGGTAGGCAGAAACACGCAGTGTACCGAGTGAATCGGCGCCTGACAAGGCTCACCAGACCCGCCGCGCGCAAAAAAAGGCCCCCGGAAAGGCCGCGTCCCAGGGGGGCAAAGGACACTCTACTTTTCCGGGAGCGATTGGAGGGCGCGCAAGCGGCCGCAACGCGGCCGGAGACGCCGGGCGGACAAGGCCGCCCTGAGGGTTGTCCCGCAGGCAGTGCGCCTGCGACATCCGTGTACTCGAAGCGCCCCGCATGGGCCTCCGTGCCGGCGGCCGGCGCTTCGCGGTCCGCAGGAACGCGCCGCTTGCGACGGCGTTCCCCGATGCAGACCCGTCCACGTGGAACCTGCGTGGCTTATCGCGTCCGACCGGATTGACCGGCCGGCATCACGTGCAAGTCGTGTGGGCGGGAGAATAGAATCTTTGCCCCGATGGGTCAAGGCCGGTTTGCCGCGAAAATTTTCGCCGCCGGTCCCCACACCAACCCGAAGCGCCAGCGAGGGATACCAACCCGACGCGCCAGCGAGAGATACCAACCCGACGCGCCAGCGAGGGGCACCAACGACGCGCAAACGATCAACGCCGAGAGGTCGTCCAACGCAGCGAGGGAGGGGTTCGACCGAACCGCCGACGTCGAGTCGATAGACACCCTGCGTCCCTCGCTGGCGCGTCGGGTTGGTATCGCTCGCGGGCGCTGTGGCCCCATGTCCCTCGCTGGCGCGTCGGGTTGGTATGGCGGGAATTCTTCGAGCAAGCCGCATGTCTGTACGCTATGGTTGTCTCGGGAGACCGCATCGGACATGAACGCACTGCCCTCGACCAGCACGCCCAGCCCGAGCACCGCCGCGGCGGTGCATTTGCCGGAGTCGATCGTCGCGGCCGATCGCGTCATCACGATCCTCGGGGTGCGCGTGACCGATGTGACGCGGCCTCGGGCGTGCGAGATCCTCGAGACGATGATCCGGCAGTACCGCGGGCGCACGCAGCGCGTGTACTTCGTCAACGCCCATACGTTGAACCTCGCCGCCGAAGACGAAAGCTACCGCGCGGTGCTCAACGCGGCCGACTGCGTGTTCGGCGACGGCACGGGGGTGCGCTGGGCCGCGCGGCTGCGGGGCGTGCGCGTGCGCGACAACGTCAACGGCACCGATCTGGTGCCGGAGTTCCTCGAGGCCACGGCCGGGCGCGGTTACCGCTATTTCCTGCTCGGCGCCGAGGAATCCATCGTCCAGCGTGCCGCTCGCAACGCCGTCGAGCGATTCCCCGGCTGGACGTTGGCCGGATGGCACCACGGGTTCTTGAATGCCGAACTCGACCGGCACGTCGTCCGGCAGATCCACGCGGCCAGGCCCCACCTGCTCCTGGTGGCCCAGGGCAACCCGATCCAAGAGCGGTGGATTCACGAGCACGCGCCCGAATTGGACGTGCCGGTGGCGATGGGCGTCGGCGGATTGTTCAACTTCTGGTCCGGGGCGGTGCCGCGCGCCCCCCGCTGGATGCGGCGCTTGGGGATCGAATGGGTCTGGGTGCTTGCGCAGCAGCGCCACAAGGCGCGGCGGTATCTGGTCGGAAACCCCAAGTTCCTCTTCCGCGCCGTGCGCGACGCCTGGTAACATGGCGGCATGGAACTGAGCGATCGCTTTCTCGACGCCTTGGTGTATGCCGCCCGACTGCACGCCTCGCAGCGGCGCAAGGGTTCGGGCGCGCCGTACGTGTCGCATCTGTTGAGGGTCTGCGGAATCGCCCTGGAGCACGGGGCCGACGAAGACGAGGCCATCGCCGCCCTCTTGCACGACGCGGTCGAGGATCAAGGGGGCCGTGCCCGGCTCGACGAGATTCGCGCCCGGTACGGCGACCGCGTGGCCGAGATCGTGGCCGGCTGCTCCGACACCGACCAGACGCCCAAGCCGCCGTGGCGCCAGCGCAAAGAGGCCTACCTTGCGCACCTGCCCGAGGCCACGCCGTCGATGCGCCTGGTCTCGGCGGCCGACAAGCTCGACAACGTCCGGTCGATTCTGGCCGACTACCTCGACAGCGGAGACGCGGTGTTCGCGCGGTTCAAGGGCGGGCGCGAGGGCACGCTGTGGTATCACCGCCGCATCGTCGAGATTCTCAAGCAACTCGGGCGCAACCGGCTTGTGGATGAACTCGATCGGACCGTCGGGGAGCTGGAGCGGGCCGTCGGCGCGAAACCCGAACGTTCGGCTTGAAATTGGGCCACGGGTTGGTGTATGGTGGCGGTCGTTGATGGGTATCGGTAGGGCCTGCTAACGCGGGTATCACAAGAGCCCGTCGCTGGGAGTTGTTCCCGGTGGCGGGCTCTTTTTTTGTTCCAGGCCAGCCCCCACCAATCCCCAATCCCCAATCCCCAGTCCCCAATCCCCGTCCCTCCCATGCCTCCGCAAGTCCTTGCTCGCTACGCCGAGGTTCGTAACCAAATCCGCGATGGTGATTTGCTCTTGTTCCGCCGCCGCGGGCTGATTTCGATCGCGGGACGGGGCGTCCACAGCCATGCCGCCAAGGCAGCCTGGTGGGGCGACGACCTGTTCTGCCTCGAGATCCGCGGCCTGACGGGCGGTCGGGCCGTGACGCTTTCGAGCCAGGTCCGCCGCCTGCCCGACCGCATCGATGTCTACGAAGTCAACCCCGACGGGCGCTGGCCGCAGTACGACCGGGCCGGCGCCACGCGGTTCATGCGCCGGCTGGCAGGATGCGACTACGGCTGGCTGGGCCTGGCCTCGGCGGCGTTGCGTCACTTGCCCGTGGTACGGCTCTTTCTTCGCCCCGACGTTGACGATACCGCCTACGACGCCCGGCCGCCGTTTTGCAGCCACGCCTGCGCGATGGCCGACCGGTTGGGCGGTGGGGTCGATCCCGTGCCGCACCTGGCCGATCGGCTGACCGAGCCGGCCGATCTGGCCCGCAGCCCGTTCTATCGCTACCGCTTCACGCTGGGGGTCTAAGGTGCGACGTGGACGTGCCGACAACTCGATCGCGCGAGGCGGCATGGTGTCGCTGGCGGCATGGCTGGCCGTGATGCTGGCGGGCGCGGGGGCCGCGGGCCCGTGTGCCGGCGACCGGTGCCCCGTGCCCAACGCGCGCTCCGAGGCGCCGCCGCAGGCCGTCGTGCGCATTGTGAACGTGCGCGGAACGGTACGGTGCTATGGGTCGGGCACGGTGGTCAGCACGGAAGGACTGGGGCCCGCTGCCGCGACACCGCAAGGCGCGGGAGCCTCCGGCGCCGAGCGACCGGACAACGTGGGCCAGGTTGGCGACTTGACAGGCTGGGACGTGGTGCTGACCTGCGCCCACTTGTTCCGGCAGGGCGTGGGTCGAGTGACCGTGGCGCTGGCCGACGGGCGCCAGTGCGAGGCCGCGCTCTTGGCCGCCGACCCGACGTGGGACCTGGCCGCCTTGCGGATCGCCCACTCGGGCGTGCGACCGGTGGCCATTGCCGACGACTACCCGCGCCCCGGCGAACCGCTGCGAAGCTGCGGCTATGGCCCGGACGGCCGATACGGGTGCAACCGTGGCCGGGCGTTGGGCTACGCGCGGGTCGATGGCGCCGAAGGCTCCGAGACACTGAGCCTGTCGGGCGCGGCCCGCCCGAGTCGCCCTCCCGGGCCGCGCCCGACAGG
>JANLFZ010000287.1:0-1492 GCA_024653385.1 Thermoguttaceae bacterium
CGCGCACGCGATCGGCCAGGCCATAGTCCGCAAGCGAAATCCGATTCGCGTTGAACGAGTTGGTCGAGACAATGTGGGCTCCCGCGTCGAGATAGGCGCGGTGGATGGCCTCGATCGCGCCGGGCCGCGACAGCGACAGCACGTCGTTGCAACCTTTGAGGTCGCGGTTGTGATCGGCAAACAAATCCCCGCGATAGTCGGGTTCGGCAAGACCCAACTGCTGGATCATCGTGCCCATCGCGCCGTCGAGCACGAGGATCCGTGTACTGGCTAGCCGTTCGAGGGAGTACCAGGTATGCGACTTCATCGGACTGGGCATGGCCGGCTGGGGCTGGTGGTGATCGCGGGCTTCTGGAGTGGATGGCCTTGCAAAGACCCCGATGGGCCGGTGAGGCCCTCGTTGGTGCGTCGGGAGGCATCTGAGCCCTCGCGAACACACGCGGCCGTATCTTGGCCCTCGCTGGCGCGTCGGGTGGGTATGGGCCCCTCGCTGGCGCGTCGGGTTGGTGTGACGCTGGGGCGTCGGGTTGGTAAGGTCAACATGGCCAGTCGGAACCCCTAGGTTTAAGGGGTATCACGCCGAGCTACACCATTGTACCTTGCCTGGCCGATGCCATTCCGATTTTTGCAAACTGGACTTGTCAAAAATAGCGGCCACCGTATGATTCCCCCAGTGGAGAACCGATCTCCTGGAGTCTCTCGATGACTTCTTTACCGCAGAACTCGGATGGCGACCTGATGGAGTTGCTGCGCACGGCAGGACCGATGGGAGTCCATGAGCTATCGCAGGCGATCGGCGTGACCCCCACGGCCGTGCGCCAGCGACTTGGCCGTTTGTTGGCCCAAGGGGTGGTACAGCGGGAGGCCATCCGGGCGGGCCGGGGGCGCCCCCGTCATCGCTATGAGTTGACCGAAAAGGGCCTGCGCCTGACCGGATCGAACTTCACCGATCTGGCCCTGGCCCTATGGCGCGAAATCAGCAAGATCGAGGATTTCAATGTTCGGCGGACGTTGTTGGGACGCGTGGTTCAGGCCCTTGCCGGCGCGTACGCTCCCCACGTTCATGGAAAGACCACGACCGACCGGATGCGCGAAATCACCGAACTGTTGGCACAACGGCGCGTGCCGTTCTCGGTGCAACAGTCCGGCGACCAGCCCGTGCTGACCGCGCATGCCTGTCCCTACCCCGACCTGGCCAGCAAGGATCGCACGATCTGTGCCTTGGAGCGGATCCTCTTTTCGGAGCTGCTCCACCAGAATCTCCAGTTGGCCCAATGCCGGCTGGACGGGGCGGCAAGTTGCCAGTTTCAGCCCTCGTGAGGTGCGGGTATATTTGGAGGGTTTCGTACCACCTTGAACCTTCGAACGCGCCGGCGGCAAGGGCCGTCGGCCGGGAGTCGCAGCCCCAATGGACTACCAGCCCGTGCCACCCTGGATTGAAGGCCGTTTTGAAGAGAGCCTGGTCGTCACGACCCTCGAACAGGCCCTGAAC
>JANLFZ010000287.1:1502-5324 GCA_024653385.1 Thermoguttaceae bacterium
CCCTGAACTGGGCGCGCCAAGGGAGCCTTTGGCCGGTCACCTTCGGCCTGGCCTGTTGCGCGATCGAGATGATGGCGACCGGTGCCAGCCGATACGACCTGGACCGTTTCGGGGCCGGCGCCTTTCGTCCTTCGCCCCGGCAGGCCGACTTGATGATCGTGGCGGGCACGGTCACCTACAAGATGGCCAGCCGCGTGCGGCGTCTCTACGAGCAGATGCCCGACCCGAAGTACGTGATCGCCATGGGCGCATGCACGCTGGGCGGCGGGCCGTACTTCCAGTACGGCTACCACGTGGTCAAGGGCGTGGACCTCGTGGTGCCGGTCGACGTGTACGTGCCCGGGTGCCCGCCCCGACCCGAGTCGCTCTTGGAGGGGCTCATGCGCCTTCAAGAGAAGATCCGAGGGCACCGCATCGCCCGCCAGCCCGGCCAAGGCGGCCTCGCACGCGCTGGAGCCAAAGTCGAGGACGAGTTGCCGGTGCCGCAGCGTACGGGGGTGATCCAGATCGAGTCCAATCCGCTTGTGTTCCATCACCAGAAGGTCAAACCCTCATGAGGTTCATTGACGTGGGTTCCTTGTCCTCCAGTGTCGACTCGCGCGACGGTCGCGCTTGGACGCGCGACGTGCTTGCGGTCCGCGATCTTCACGTGAGTGTCGCGGGCAAGCCGATCTTGCGCGGGATCGACCTCGTGATCCGCCGCGGCGAAACGCACGCCCTGATGGGCCCCAACGGCTCGGGCAAGAGCACGCTCGGACTGGCCATCCTCGGCCACCCGGCCTACGAGGTGACCCACGGAGTCGTGGAACTCAACGGCGAGAACCTGCTCGAGCTGGAACCTCACGAGCGGGCCCGTCGCGGGCTGTTCATGGCCTTCCAGCGCCCCGTGACGATCCCCGGCGTGAAGATGGCCGACTTCCTCCGCCACGCGGCCAGCAACCTCCGCAATCCCGCGCGCAAGGAGGGCGAGGAACTGATTCCCATGCGGCAATTCCGCAAGGAGCTGCGCGAGCGCATGGACCAGCTTCGCATGGATCCCGACTTCGCCCGGCGGTACGTCAACGACGGCTTCTCCGGGGGCGAGATGAAACGGGCCGAGATCCTCCAGATGGCCATCCTCCGGCCTAAGTTCGCTATCCTCGACGAGACCGACAGCGGACTGGACGTCGACGCCGTGAAGCTGGCCAGCCAGAGCATCGCCGAGATCGGCGGGCGCGAGATGGGCCTCTTGATTATCACTCACCACGAGCGACTCTTGGAGCACAACCGGCCCGACTTCACCCACGTGATCCTCGGCGGGCGGATCGTCGAGACCGGTGGACCCGAGCTGGCCGAAGAGCTGTACCGCCACGGCTACGACCGCATCCGGGCCCAGTACCCCGAGGCCGCCGCCCTGACCGCCGAACCGGCCGGCACGAAAGGATGAGAACGATGCCCGCGGTCCTTGCGAACAAGCCCGACCTTCCCGGCGAGATCAACAAGTACGATTTCCGCAACGACGAACGGTACGTCTTCAAGGCCCGCAAGGGCCTCGACCGGTTGATCGTCGCCGAGATTTCCGAGATGAAGGGCGAACCCCGCTGGATGCGCGACTTCCGCCTGAAGGCGTTGGAAATCTTCGAGTCGAAACCCACGCCCGCCTGGGGCGGCAACATCGACGTCGATTTCCAGGACATCTACTACTACATCAAGCCCACCGAACGCCAGGGCCGCTCGTGGGACGAGGTGCCCGAGGAGATCAAGACCACGTTCGACCGGCTGGGCATTCCCGACGCCGAGAAGAAGTACCTGGCCGGGGTGAAGGCCCAGTACGAAAGCGAGGTGGTCTACGGCTCGCTGCGCGAGGAGTTGTCGAAGCAAGGCGTCATTTTCACCGACATGGACTCGGCCCTGCGCGAACACCCCGACCTGGTGCGCGAGTACTTCTCGACGATCATTCCGCCCAGCGACAACAAGTTCGCGGCCCTCAACTCGGCCGTGTGGTCGGGCGGGTCGTTCATCTACGTGCCGCCGGGGGTGAAGGTCGAGTTCCCGCTCCAGGCCTATTTCCGCATCAACGCGGCGAACATGGGCCAGTTCGAGCGGACGCTGATCATCATCGACGAAGGGGCCTACGCCCACTACGTCGAGGGCTGCACCGCCCCCATGTACAGCACCGAGAGCCTCCACTCGGCCGTCGTCGAGGTGATCGCCAAGCGCGGGGCCCGGGTTCGCTACACGACGATCCAGAACTGGGCCAACAACATCTACAACCTGGTGACGAAGCGGGCCATGGCCTACCAGGATGCCCTGGTCGAATGGGTCGACGGCAACCTCGGCAGCCGCCTGACCATGAAGTACCCGTCGGTCTACATGATGGAGCCGGGGGCCCGGGGCGAGATCCTCTCGGTCGCCTTCGCCTCGGCCGGCCAGCACCAGGACGCCGGAGCCAAGGTCGTCCACTGCGCCCCGCACACCTCCAGCCGCATCGTGTCGAAGTCGATCTCGAAAAACGGCGGCCGGTCGAGCTACCGCGGCCTGGTGAAGATCGAGCGCGGAGCGAAAAAATCCAAATCGAACGTGGTCTGCGACGCCTTGATCCTCGACCCCCAAAGCCGCAGCGATACCTACCCGTACATCGAACTGGAAGAACAGGATGTCATGGTCGGCCACGAGGCGAGCGTCTCGCGGATCGGCGAAGAGCAGCTCTTCTACCTCACCAGCCGCGGGTTGAGCGAGGCCGAGGCGAGCACGATGATCGTCAGCGGCTTCATCGAGCCCTTGGTCCGAGAACTGCCCATGGAGTACGCCGTCGAGATGAATCGGCTGATCCAGCTCCAGATGGAGGGCACGGTGGGGTAGGCATTTGGATTTCGATATTCGGATTTGTTTAGGATTTCGTGCTTCGTATTTCGAATTTCTCCCCCGAGACGCTCATCACGCACCCGATGTCCCTATCTGTCGTCCAGACCGGCTTCACGCATGAAGCGTTCGAGGCGTTCCTCGAGTCGCGCGGCGAACCGGCGTGGCTCGTCGAACTGCGCCGCCAGGCGTGGAACCTGTTCCATGCGCTTCCCACGCCCGACACCCGGCAAGAAGAATGGCGTCGGACGGATCTCCGGCTGTTTCGCCTCGACCGCTTCGGCCCTGCGCAGCGTCCGGCCGACGGATCGCCCGTCCCCGCCGCGATGCTCGCCGAGCGGGTCGACCTGGGCGGCCGGGTAGTCGCCCTGGACAGCCATCCCTGGCAGGCGTCGCTCGATGCGAAATGGCGCGACCGCGGCGTGCTTTTCGGGAGCCTCGACGAGTTGGCCCTGGAGCACGAGGCCCTCTTGCGCCCGCACTTGCAGCGTCGGATCGTCGACCCGCGCGCCGACAAGTTCGCCGCCCTGCACGCCGCGATCTGGTCGGGCGGCACGCTCTTGTACGTGCCAAAGGGCGTGGCGATCGACCAGCCGCTGCACACGCTGTCGGCGATTACCCCCGGCGGCGTGGACCTGGGCCATACCCTGGTCGTCCTGGAAGACGACGCCGAGGCCACCTTGCTTGCGGAAACGGCCGGCGGCGAGGAGACTCCGGGCCTGCACTGCGGGGCGATCGAGATCCTCGTCGGCCGCGGCGCCCGCCTCCGCTACGTGAACCTTCAGAACTGGGGCACCGGCGTGTGGCACTTCGCCCTGGCCTGGGTGGTGGCCGCAACGCTGCTGGCCGTCGGACTCGGAGGGTTCGGACCTGGCGGTGGCTCCCCCGCCGAGGCGCAGTCGGCGGGCGCCGCGGCTGAGGCGGGCGCGACCGCCAGCGGCGGCGAGGGCACTCCACCCAAGAAGACGGCGACGCCGACCG
>JANLFZ010000287.1:5334-7901 GCA_024653385.1 Thermoguttaceae bacterium
CCGCGACGCCCGGCTTCAATGGATCATCGGCGCGCTGGGCAGCCGCCTGGCCAAGGTCAACCAGCATGTGGCGATGATCGGACCCGGGGCCGACGTGCAAGTCAACGGCGTGATGTTCACCGAGGGGAAGCAGCACCTCTCGTACCACACCCTCCAGCACCACCAAGCCCCCGAGTGCAAGAGCGACCTCTTGTACAAAGGCGCGCTCCAGGACCGATCGCACATCGTGTGGCGCGGCATGATCCGCGTCGACCGCGACGCCCAAAAGACCGACGGCTACCAACGCGACGACAACCTGATCCTCAGCGAGACGGCCCGGGTCGATTCGATCCCCGGACTGGAGATCCTCGCCGACGACGTCCGGTGTACCCACGGCGCGACGGCCGGGCGCGTGGAAGACGAAATGATCTTCTATGCCCAATCCCGCGGCCTGTCGCGCAAGGAAGCCGTGCGCATGGTCGTCGCGGGCTTCTTCCAGCAGGTCTTCGACCGAATCACCATCGAGAGCGTGCGCGACGCGCTGGGCGAGGCCATCGGCCGCCGAGTGCGCGAATACGCCTGAGGGCCTGCGGCCGCAGGCTCATGGTTTGCCGCGGCCGGAAAACGAGCCAAGCCCCACCCCGGGGAACGGCTCTGACAAGTGACGGAGGACCAAGATCCATGCCCGACCCTGCACCATCGACCGACGACTACATCCGCGTGTGCCGCGTGACCGATCTTCCAGACCCGGGCAAGATGGTGGTCGAGGTCGGCGATCGGCTCGTGGGATTGTTCCACGTTTCGGGCACGTTCTGGGCGATCGACGACCTTTGCACCCACGACGGCGGCCCGCTGGCCGATGGCGAGTTGGACGACCACACGATCCGCTGTCCTCGCCACGGGGCTTTGTTCGACATCCGGACCGGCCGGGCCCTCACCATGCCCGCCACCCGGCCCACGGTCGCCCACGAGGTCAAGGTCGTCGGCGACGAAGTCTACATCCGTCTCCGGGAGCCGTAACCCATGCCCATCGCCGAGCCGTCGGTCTATGCCGCCTTGCGCCAGGTCCACGATCCCGAGTTGGGCATCAACATCGTCGACCTCGGGCTGATCTACGAGGTGACGGTGACCGAATCGGAAGGCAAGTCGGACATCTACGTGAAGATGACGATGACCAGCCCGGCGTGCCCCGCCGGCCCGGAACTCGTGCGCGACGCCAAAGACGTGCTCCAGAGCCTGGGCGAGGAGGTGGGCAAGGTGACGGTCGAGGTCGTGCTCAGCCCGCCCTGGAGCCCCGACCTGATGACCGACGAGGCCCGCGACGAGCTGGAGTTCTATTGAGGCAACCTCCGAGCGACCTTCTCACGCCGCGCGTTGGAACCTCCGCACAGGCAAATACGCGCGCCATTCCCGCGATTCACCCCGCCGCAGGAACCGGTTCGTGAACCACTGCTCGACCCACTGGTACGACAGATGGGCCACGACGATCGAGCCGGCCATGGCCGTAAAGAGGAACAGCCCGACGTTGAGCGTCTCGCTGGCGACAAGCCCCCCTGGCCGGCCGAAAAGCCGCTTCAGCGGAAACAGCACCACCGCATGCCAGAGGTACAGGCTGTAGCTGATATCGCCGAGGTACTGAAGCGGCCGAACTCGCAGGAACCGCGCAAAGAGGCCTCGCTGGCGAACCACCGTCAGAAAGGCCACCAGTCCGCAGGCCAGGGCCGCCGCCAGCGATCGGTCGAACACCACGCACAGGCCCACCAGCGCCAGAATGCCGGTCCATCGGTGCGCATCGGCGTCGGCCGCCTTGTGGACGTCTCGAGTCCAGCGGCGTTCCAGCTCGTACGCCGCCGCCCCGGCAACGAAGAACCACATGCGCGGGTGCCAGGAAAGCGCGGTCCCGGCCGCCAGAAACCACGCCGGCACCATCACGGCGCGCACGACCCGCCCGGCAAGCGAATTGCCAGGCCCCGGTTCGCCCGGCCTCACGAGGACCGCGGCCCACGCGGCGAGCAGATAGAACGCCAGCTCGAGACTCAAGGTCCAGGCCACGATGTTTGCGATCGGCAGGTCGAAGAACCCCGGCAGCATCAACAGGTTCGAGACGAAACGGCCCAGCCAGGTCCATCCGTCGAGCCCCGAAACCGCGCGATAGCCGACCCACGGCCCTACCGCAAAAACCAACAGGTGGGGGACGAGAAACGCCGGATAGATCCGCACGGCCCGGTGGTAGAGGAACCGCGGTACGCTGCGGTGGCGCACGAGGCTTGCGACGATCAAGTACCCGCTGATCAGGAAGAACAGATCGACGCCCCGGTGCCCCGCGCTGAGCACTCGGCCGGCAAGGCCGTCGGGTTCAATCCTCACCGGAAATCCGCCGCTGAGCAGGGCACCGTGGAGATGGAGCACGACGACCATCGCCGCCGCCACGCCACGCAGTCCGTGGATCGAGGGGTTATGGGCCATGCCGGCCTTTTCCCAAAGCCCTCCCGGACTGTCAAGACCGATTGCGCACCCCACACCAACCCGACGCGCCAGCGAGGGCCGACATGAACCATCCCACACCAACCCGACGCGCCAGCGAGGGC
>JANLFZ010000288.1 GCA_024653385.1 Thermoguttaceae bacterium
GGGGTCTGGGGAGGCTGGGGCACGGCGGGCGGTGGCGCGGTCGGCGCGCCCGCCACGGCTTGCTGCACCATCCCCGGGAGCATCACGCCAAAGCCCGCGCCTAGGCCCATTCCCATCGCTCCGCCCCCGGTGCCCCCCGACTCGGCCAGTTTCGACAGGCTCTGCGCCGCCTGGAACTTCATGAAGGCGCCGAGGTCGCCGACCGCCCCCATCGCGCTTCGGGCGTCGATGGCCTTCTGCACCTCCTCGGGAGGCGTGATCGCGTTGATGAAGAAATCGACCAACTCCAACCCGTACTTCGAAAACTCCTCCGACACCTTGGCCCGCGTGGCCGAGGCGATCTGGTCGTACCGCGCCGGCAAGTCGAGCAGGCCGACCGCGGCCTTGCCCAAGACCTCGGTCAGACGCGAAACGATCAGGTCCTTGAGGAACGCCGTCACCTCGTCGGTGGTGTACTTGCCTTGCGTGCCGACCAGCGTGTTGAGCAAGAGCGGGCCGTCGACCACGCGGAACGAGAACTTGCCGAAACTCCGCAGCCGCACGATGCCGAAGTCGGCGTCGCGGAACGCGATCGGCTGGCGCGTGCCCCACTTCTGATCGAGAAACGTCTGCTTGCCGATGTAGTACACCGAACACTGGAAGGGCGATTTCTCCCAGGGGATCGTCAACAACCGCGTGATGATCGGCAGGTTCGGCGTGGTCAACGTGTAGCGGCCGGGGCCGAAGCGGTCCATCGCCTTGCCGTCGCGGAAGAAGATGGCCTCCTGGGTCTCCTGGACGATCAATTGGGCCCCGTACTTGATGTCGGCCGAACCCTCCGGAGGCACCCGATGGACGAGCGAGGCATTGGTAGGGTCGAAGAACTCAATCACCTCGAGCCGGATGGACATGGTGTTCCTTTCCTTTACCGCAGGGTGTCCCAAGGGGTGTTCCAGCCGCGCAACAACTCGTCGCGTTGGCTCCATCGGCGGTCGAGCTGTTCGAGTTCCGCCAACAGCTCGCGCAAGCGGCCGGCCAGTTCCTCGCGCTGCTGGGGCAGCGCCGCAAACGACTGCTCGAGCGCCTCGACGTCCCGCATCAGGTCCATGTCGTGCTGGTACACGTCCTCGAGGCGGGCCTCGTCCACCTGGACGAAATCGAAAAAGCCGCGGTAGCCCTGCATGGCCCCGCGGATGCGACCGATGAGCTTGTCAACACGCCCTCGCACGCGGTCCAACTCGGGAAGCGTCTCCAATCGGCCGGCATCGGCCAGGACGCGGGCCAGACCGTCGATCGACTGCTTGCCGCGCTGGAGGCGGTCGGCCAGGTAGTCGCGGGCCATCCGGTCGCTCTGGCGACGGTATTCCTTCTCGAGGTAGCCGCGGAAGCCCGGTATTCGCCGCAGGTACTCTTCCAGCCAGCCGCGCTGGGAAGCATGATCGCTCGGTTCGGCCATGATTTCCTCCTCGGCTGACGTGGAATCGGTGGCTCCATCTTATCGCCAGGTGTTCTCGGCGGTCCAGCACCTTCGAAGAAGCTGCTCCACGATCGGCGCGTTGGCCGGGGGGAATCGATACTCCGCCAACTCGCCGACGGGCACCCAGCGGAACGGGGCCGTTGGAGACCGCGTGGGATCCAGGGGGGTGGCGCAATGGAAGTACAAACAAACCGGGCCGTGGGGGTACTCGTACAGCACTTCCTGAACCGGACCGACCAGCCGGACCTCGAGGCCCGTCTCCTCGCGGCACTCGCGCACCGCGGCTTGTTCGGGCGTCTCGTGGGGCTGAACTTTGCCCCCGGGAAACTCCCAGAACCCCGCCAAGGGGCTTCCCTCCGGCCGGCGTCCCACGAGCACTTGGTCGGCATACTGCACCACGGCCACGGCGACGGAAACCGCAGACATCACGAACTCCCCCATTCAGGGTAGAGAAGATGTGTACTTATTAGGGGGCATGAACCGTCCGATTGATCTTGCCCGGTTTGCCCGAAAGGACTATAGTCCGCCGCTGCCCTGGGCCGGGCGCGGACGTTTTGTTGCAAGGGGACTGGGGACTTCATGGCCAACCTGCTCACTCCGTTCCAGCCCGCGCCCGACGAGTATCCGAACGGGCTGGCCACCCCCCAGCCACAGCGGGCCACCTACCCTCGTCGCGCATGGCTCTTGGTCGGGCTGGTTCTCCTGTGTCTGGTCCCCCGGGCCCTGATGGCCCTTCGGGTGCCGAGCGTGGTCTCGGATGGGGCACTCTACATCCAGCTTGCCAAGTCGCTCGAGGCCGGCGATTACCGGGGCGCATTGGGCGGAATGTCGCTGAACACCTATCCGGTCATCCTCATGGCCCTGCACCGCGCCGGCCTGGATTGGGAAACCGCGGGGAAATGGTGGGGGGTGGCGATCGCAAGTCTGGTCGTGTTGCCGCTATTCGGTTGGGCGCGCCGCCAATTCGACGACCGCATTGCCGTCATCGCCTGCGTGCTCTACGCCTTCCATCCTAAGTTGATCGCGTGGAGTCCGGAAGTGATCCGCGACTCGACGTTCTGGTTTCTGTTCATGCTTTCGCTTTACTTGCTCTGGCGGTCGATCACCGAGGTGCGGCTGGCGCTGTTCGCCGCGGCCGGGCCGGCCGTCTGCCTGGCCGCCATGACCCGATTCGAAGGGGTCTTTCTTGCGGTCCCCTTGGTGCTGTGGTCGTTCTGGCGATGGCGCGCGCTGACCCAGAGCCGCGCGCGCTTGGCCCTGGGTCTGGTGATCTGCGTCTTGCTGGTTCCCGGGCTGTTGTTGCTCGTCAATTTTCTGTGGCTCCAGAGCGAGACCATCTGGCGCCTGTTCCGGGTCGATCCCTTTGGGCGCGCCTGGACGTGGCTACAGGCCACCGTGGGGCGATGGGTGCATGGCGGGCAGGTCTTGCCGGCGGGCGTGGGCGAGCCGCTCTCGTTCGGCCGCATGGTGAGCATTTTCTTTCCCACGATGACCCGCGGTCTGTCGCCCATCTTCGCCCTGTTGATGTTCGGCGGAATGTGGGGGTGGCGGCGGGTGTGGGGCCGGCGCGACCACCAGGCCTTGTTTTACACCGGGCTGGTCGTGCTGGCGGGAATCTGGATCCAGTTGTGGTACGACAAGTTTCTCTGTCCGCGCTACGCGCTGACGATCGTGCTGTTCGCGACGGTTTTTGCCGCCCTGGGGCTCTTGGGGCTTACGGCCCGCGTGGCCCGGCTCGCCGCGTGGTTCCGTCTCGGACCGAAGTCCTCGGCCTTGGCCGTGGCCATGCCCCTGGTGGTTGCCTGCGGCGTGGGATTGGCCGACGCCATGACCAGCAGCCGCCCCTACTTCGCTTGGCGCAAGGCGGCCGTGGAGTTGGGCCACTGGGCCCAGCGGGAATTCCCCACGCCACCGTCGGTCGTGGGCCCCGCCGCCTTGGCGCCGATCGTCAGCTACTACGCCGACGCGTCGCGGTGCCAGGTGTTCCGGTTCGACGCGGGCGATCCGGCCGTCGTGGTGGAACTGGTCAAGCAGCACCAGCCCGACCTGCTTCTCGTGCAGCCCACGCGCGGCTTGTCGCCCGAAAAGTGCCGTGATGTGGTCCAGCGCGTGCGCGCGCTGGGTCTCGAACCCGTCCGTCCCGAACGGCTGCCGCAAGGGTGCGCCGGCCTCGATGTGCTGATCCGCATGCCAACCGGCTGCCGGCTGGCTGCCCGGCCCGGAACCTGAGCCCGAACGAGTATCGGCCCGCACGGCATGGCGTATCGCTCGGCACACGAGGGGACACAACGGCAGATGGCGATGCACGACACGGGCGCTTTGACCGTTGTTCTGGTTTCCACCCCGGCCGATTGGGGTGGTGGCGAGGACCAGGCGCGGCTCTTGGCACACGGACTGCGCGCCCGGGGGCATCGCTGCGCCGTGTTGGCCCGCCGTGGCGGCGCCCTGGCTACCGCCCTGGCAACCGACGGTCTTGAGGTCCACGAGTTCCCTGGGCGGGGACGCAATCCGGCGGCTTGGCGCCGGATCCGCGGCGCGCTTCGCCGGATCCGTCCCGACGTGCTGCATGCGAACGACGCGCACGCCTTGTGGGCCGCCGGGCTGGCGAGTCTGGGCTTGGGCATTCCCGCGCGGATCGCATCACGCCGCGCGGCATTTCCCCTTCGATCGGCTTGGCCCTACCGCTGGCTGGCCGACGGCGTGGTCTGCGTATCGCGCGCGGCGGCCGAGGCGTGCCGTCAGGCCGGCGTGCCGCAGCAGAGACTGCGCGTGGTGCATGATGGCGTGGATCCGGCACGGGTTCGTTCGGGCGATCGCCTGCGGGGACGGGCTGGACTGGGGCTCTCGGACGCGGATCGGCTTCTATTGGCCGTCGGCAAACTGACCGATTGCAAGGGGCACACGTTTCTTCTCTACGCGATGCCCGCCGTCCTCGCCCGGCATCCCGAGGCCGTGTGCGCGGTGGTCGGCGACGGCGAACTCCGCCACTCGTTGGAGGCCCAGGCGCTTCGGCTGGGGATCGGTCACCGGGTGCGTTTTCTTGGGTTCCGTCGGGACCTGCCGGATCTGATCCAGGCGGCCGACCTCTTCGTGCTGCCCTCGCACACCGAGGGCTTGTGTTCGACGCTCTTGGAGGCGATGTTTGCCGGTCGCCCCATCGTGGCCACCACGGCGGGTGGGATCCCCGAGGCCATCGGCCACGGGGCTCCGGCAGACGAGGTGTGTGGCTGGTCGGCTCCGCCCCGCCATGCCCCAGCCTTGGCCGCCGCAATCCTCGCCGCGCTCGATGCCCCGGAACAAGAGCGCGCCCGGCGGGGGGCTTGCGCCACGGCTCGAGCCGAGCGCCTCTTTACCGCTGAGCGCATGGTGGAGGACACCGTGCTCGCGTACCGCGATTTCCTCGCGCGCGTCGGATTCCGAGCTTCTACACACCCCCCTATGGGTGAAGGCACGGGACTCTAGGGTCTCTGGAAAAGATAGGGCGGGTGCGTAATTTCGTTGCGAGGAAAATTCTGCGGAACTATAATGAACCTCCAGCATCCAATGCTCCAGGACCTTTGTGTTCCCAGGGTCCTGGCTAGGGATGTCGAGTAGATGACCCGACCGGCCGGACAAGTCTCCATGCTATGGCGGGGAATCTATCGGTCGGTCTCACAGGTTTCGTTGGCGAGTTTCCCGGCGGGGCATCGGCCCAACCAAGCGGTCGCGAGACTTCGATACGACGCTTTCGGTCGCCACTTCATCAAAGGAGAGGCATAATGGTCAAGGGGTTCTTCACGAAGATCTTCGGGCGCGGACAGCAACGCAAGGGGCTGGGTCGGCTCGGCCGCAGGCGACGCGGGCTGCGAGCTGAACCCCTCGAGGATCGCCGCCTCTTGGCGCCGCTGATCACCGTCGACGATGCCTATCAGTTGGAAGGCAATAGCGGCCAGACGGATTTCTTCTTCGTGGTCCGGCTCATCGGCGATGGCCCGGATCGCACCGAAAACGTCGTCGTCAATTACAGCACCCAAGACGGCACGGCCACGGTGGCCGACAACGACTACGTGGCCAAGTCGGGAACCCTGACGCTCCCGCCGGGAGTCAGTTCGGGCGACATCGTGGTCAAGGTCGTTGGCGACACCAAGGCCGAGAACGACGAGGATTTCTTCCTCAATTTCACGGTGACCGGCGCCAATCCCCAGGGGCAGACGTTCGCCACCGGCATCATCATGACCGACCCGGGCGAGAACGCCCCGATCGTGCAGATCGACAACGTCACCCAGACCGAGGGCAATTCCGGGACCAAGGCGTTCATCTTCACCGTGACGCTCTCCGAAACCACCGGCCATCCGGTCGTCGTCAACTGGACCACGGCCAACGGTTCCGCCACCGCGGGTTCCGATTTCCAGGCGGCGTCGGGTCAGCTCACCATCCCGGCCAATCAGATCTCCGGCACGATCACCGTGCAAGTGCTGGGCGACACCGTGGTCGAGCCCGACGAGATCTTCTTCGTCGAGGTCACGCCCGTCAGCGGCGCCGAGCCGCTGGGCACCACGGGCGTTGGGACGATCCAGAATGACGATATCGACGTGAGTCTGCCGACCGTGTCGATCTCGAACAAGTCGCAAAGCGAGGGCAACAGCGGGCAGACCCCGTTCGAGTTCACCGTGTCGCTCTCGTCCCCCGCCACACGCGACGTGACGATCGACTACGCCACGGCCAGCGGCACGGCGACCGCGGGCCAGGACTTCATCGCGGCGACCGGATCGGTGTTGATCCCCCAGGGCCAGTCATCGGCGACCATCGTCGTGGCCGTGCTGGGCGATACGACGGGGGAGGCCGACGAGACCTTCTTCGTCGATATCACCAGTGCCGACGGCGCCAACGTCCCGGCGAACACGCGCGGCACCGGCACCATTCTCAACGACGACGCCGACGTCACTCCGCCCAGCGTCTCCGTCGCCCAGGCCCCCGGTCAACTCGATCCGACCAGCTCCTCGCCCATCATCTTCCGCGTCACCTTCAGCGAGCCCATCCAGGTCGCCACGTTCACGGCCTCCGACATGACCGTCGGCGGCACGACCGGCGGCAGCGTGTCGAGCATCCAGCAAGTCGGAACCGGCGGCACGACGTTCGATGTCTACGTCACGGGCATGAGCCAGAGCGGCACGGTGGTCCTGAACCTTGCGACCGGCGCCGTGTTGGACCTGGCGGGCAACCCGAGCCTGGCGCCCACGTACGTCGATAACACGGTCACGTTCAACCGGAGCGACGTCACGCCGCCGAGCCTGACGATCGACCGTGCTCCAGGCCAGGCGGATCCCGCCAAGCAAACGCCGGTCGTTTTCCGTGTGGTCTTTAGCGAGGCGATCCAGCCGGCGACCTTCACCACCTCGGACCTCATCGTCGGCGGCACGGCCGGGGCCACGACCGCGTCGATCGTGCCGGTGGCGGGCACGGGGGACACGACGTTCGACGTGACCGTCTCCACGATCCCGGGGACCGGCACCGTGACCCTGAACATCGTGACCGGCGCCGCGTTGGATCTGGCGGGCAACGCGAGCCTGGCGCCCACGGTGATCGACAACTCGATCGTCTTCGACAACGTCGCGCCTTCGGTCACGGTCAACCGCGGTCCGAGCCAATCGGATCCCACCAGCGCCTCGCCGGTCGTCTTCCGCGTGACGTTCAGCGAGGCGGTGACCGGCTTTGCCCTGTCCGATCTGACCATCGGCGGCACGGCGGGCGCCACGACCGCCGCCATCAACCAGGTCTCGGCGTCGATCTACGACGTGTCGATCACGGGGATGACCCAAACCGGCACGGTCGTGCTGACCGTGGCCACCGGCGCGGCGACCGATGCGGCGGGCAACCCGAGCACGGCCCCCACGAACATCGACAACTCGATCCAGTACAATGCCCCGGCGCCGGTCCGGCTCTTCACGACCGGCGTGTTCACCGCCAATAACCTGGGGTTCCACCTGGCGGGCGAGAACCTGCCCGGGGCCAGCCAGAACTCGTTCGCCTACAACGCGAACCTGCCGACCTGGTTGCCTTTGGCGGGCGACTGGGACGGCGACGGCGACGACACGGTCGGCGTCTTCGACCCCTCGACCTGCACGTTCTACCTGGTCAACAACAACAGCAGTACCAATCCCGCGCCGATCGCCAACTTCCCGTTCTCGTTCAATGCCCGACTCAACGGGTGGATCCCGATTTCGGGCGACTGGGACGGCGACGGCAAGGATTCGGTCGGCGTGTGGGACCCCTTCACCTGCACGTTCTACCTCATCAACAACAATTCGAGCACGAACCCGCAGCCGGTGCCGGTCTTCTCGTTCAACGCGAACTTGTCGGGTTGGAAGCCCGTGGCCGGCGACTGGGACGGCGACGGCAAGGACACGGTCGGGGTGTTCGACCCCGCAAGCGGCACGGTCTA
>JANLFZ010000027.1:0-16151 GCA_024653385.1 Thermoguttaceae bacterium
CTCGGGAACCTCCTGGAGGAAGTTCCCGAGGGCGGCCGGGCGTACCTGCTCAAACACGTCCTCCGCGACTGGGACGACGACCATGCGCGGCGCATCCTGCAAAACGTCCGCGCCGTGTTGCCCCGCGACGGCCGGCTCCTGGTGATCGACGCCACGCTCGACCCGCGCAACGGCCGGGACCGACTCAACAAGTTGATGGATCTCGGACAGATGACGTTCGTTTCGGGTCGCATGCGCACCCGGGAGGAACTCGAGGCGCTACTGGGGGAGACCGGCTTTCGGGTGCTCTCGGTGCGGCGCACCTCGATTTGCGATACGACGATCCTCGAAACGGCGGCCGATGGAGGTGGCCCGTGAAATGCTCGATCGCCGTGGTCTTGTGCCTGGCGCTGGCAGGGGGGTTCGGCGCCCCGGCCGGGGCCAAGGAGCCCGATCCGGCGCCGCTCCGCGCGGCGCTGGCCGAGATGCACGCCTGGGTTCACCAGGGCGGCCAGCTCGAAGGCTGGCGCGCGTACCTGCTCTCCGACGCCCTGGAAGCCGAACTCGCCAAGGGCGCGGCGGCCGACCAGGCGGTGCTCCAGGCGGTGCTCCGGCGGTACACGAGCCAGGTGCCGGGCATCACGAGCCCCGCCTTCGTCCGCGTGCGCGACGCGCTGGAGGCCTATCTCGAAGACCTCGCGACACCCTCGCTCGCCGAACTCGCCGCGGCCTGCCGCGGCGCCAAGGACGCCTTCACGCCGATCGGTCCGATCGACGTGAACCAGGCGAAGACGGAACTGACCGCGGCGCTAGGGCGCCTGGAGGCCGTACTGGCCGCCACCCCCGATCGCGCAAATGCCGCAAACTGGCAGACCTTCCTTCAATTCCCCGCCCTTCGGGCCGAACTGGCCAAGCCCTCGCCCGACTTGGCGAAGCTCGACGAGATCCACGCGCGTTTCGCGGCGGGCCACGAGGGCCTCGAACTGGCGGCGTTCGCCGACGTGCGGCGGTCGTTGAGACGGTACCTGGTGCTCTCGCGCGCGGCAGGGCACCCCGAGGTGAAGGCCCAATACGAGACGGTCGTCGATCGGCTTGCCCAACAAGTGACGTCCTACGCCGAGACACCGTCGTCCGACGGGCTGCTGGCGATCGGCCAGTCGCTCGGATGGCTGGAGGACGCCCGCCAAGCGCCCGCGTTGCGCAGGGCCATTGCGCGCCACTTCTCGGAACCGAACCTTCGGATCGCGCTGTCGGCTGGGGTCGTCGCGGCGGGTCTTTCGGCCACGGTGGACGAGACCACCCCGATCGAGGACCAGATCCTCGATACCTCGGTCCGCGGCACGGACCACACCCAGGGACAAACCACGGCGCACCTGGTCCCCAGCCTCGCCCTGGGACAGATCGACCTGGTGTTCCGCGGCACCACGAACACCGACTCGGTCGGCTACAGCAACGGGGCGACGGTCCACAGCACGTCGCTCACGCGGATCGAGGTGCGCAAGCGGCTGTTGGTGGACGGCCGCCGTGTGACCTCCCTGCCCGCCCAGGCCGCCGCGGCCGTCCGTACCACCTTGCACAGTGTGCAACCCGGGCGCGGCGGCCTGCGGGCCCAGCAGGAAGCATGGCGCCGGGCCGAGGCCCAGCGGGACCCCTCGGACCGCGTTGCCGAGGACCACGCCCGCACGCGAGCCGCCGGGCGCATGGATCAGGAGATCGGCCGGCAGATCGACGCGCTCAACCAACGGCTCGACCGCTGGTGGAGTGGTCTGGAGGCGCGGGGGGCCATGCCCGAGACCCTGCGCGTCCATACCGCCGCCGACGCCTTGCACTGGACCGTTCGCCAAGGCTCGGGCCGGTACCTGGCCGCTCCGGCGCCCCCGCCGCCGGCCGACCCCGCCGACCTTGTTGTGGAAGTCCACGAGTCGTTCGTCAACAATGCATGCGCCCGGGTGTTGCCCGGCATGGTGCTTTCCGAAGATCAACTCCGCCAGTGGATGACGGAGATCTTCGGGCCGCTGCCGCAACGGTTCCAGCGCGATCCGGGCCAGGAGCCCTGGACGGTGCGCCTGGCCGCCCAGTGGCCGATCACGGTCCGTTTCGAAGAGAATAGCTGGACCGTCACGCTTCGGGGCGATCAGTACGTGGCCGAGGGTCGGGAGTTTCCCGAGCTGGACATTACCCTCGCGTACCGCATCGAGCAGGACGGCGCCCGGCGCAAGGCGGTGCGTGACGGCGGCTTGCGGGTGTTCCCGCGCGGGTTCGTGCCGGGTAGCGGCGCACAGCTTTCGGCCCGGCAGCAGGCCCTGCGGAACATCCTCGAACGCCGCTTGACCCGGCTGTTCGACGCCGAGTGGACCCCCGAGGACCTCGTGCTGCCCGAACCGTGGAACAAGGCCGGCCCCCTGAGGCTCGCCCAGTGGCGGGCCGATCGCGGCTGGATGGTGCTGGCGTGGCGCCGGAAGGCGGGCTAGGGACTGCAATACAACACGTTGGGCGTAACCGTTCACGGGGACGGTGCCGATTTTCGGCCCGCAAGGGGCCGAAGAACGTGCCTGTTCCCGGCCCGTGAACGGTTGCCATTCGGAAAGCGCGCGATGCCGCTGATCAAGCTGACCGATCTGTGGAAGGTGTATCACCTCGAAGAGACCGTGGTCGAGGCCATCCGCGGCGTGTCGCTTTCCATCGAGCAGGGGGAGTTCGTCGCCTTGATGGGCCCGTCGGGCTCGGGCAAATCGACGTTGATGAACACCCTGGGCTGTCTCGACCGGCCCACCCGCGGAAGCTATCTGCTCGACGGCTGCGAGGTTGCCGAGATGTCGCCGGACGCCCGGGCCGAACTGCGCAATCGCAAGATCGGTTTCGTCTTCCAGAACTTCAATCTCTTGGCACGAACCAGCGCGATGGAGAACGTCGAGCTGCCGTTGCTCTATACGCGCCATTTGTCGGCCCGGGAGCGTCGGCGCCGGGCCGCGGAGATGTTGACGCGCGTCGGACTGGGCGATCGGCTCGAACACCATCCCGGCCAGCTTTCCGGGGGACAGCAACAGCGCGTGGCGATTGCCCGGGCACTGATCAACAACCCCGCGATCCTCATGGCCGACGAGCCGACCGGCAACCTGGATTCGCGCACGAGCAAGGAACTGATGTCGCTGTTTTGCGACCTGAACGAACAGAACCGGATTACCGTGATTCTGGTGACGCACGACCCCGCCGTCGCTCGATACGCGCGGCGGATCCTCGTGCTTCGGGATGGTGTGGTGGTGCTCGACACGACCGACTACGGCCAGGCGTTAGAGTCGCTCCATCTTGCCGCGACAGGGCCGCTGTAAAGGTCCGGGAAGCATACCTGGATCTCTCGCAGATCACCCCGATTTGGTTGCACCGGTGGCGCCGGTCGTGCCGATCTTGGCGATATGAACGGTTTTTCGGTCAGGTTGCGCGCGTGGGTCGGGGTGTTGGTGCTTGCGGCAGCACCCTGCGCGCCGGCGCAAGAAGAGCGGTGCCTCGTCCTGCCCGAGCAACGGCATCTGGAGGTCCGCGATCCGTCGCGGTTGCCGCGCGCGCGGATTCCCGACCTGCCCGCTCCGCGCACCGTCTCGACCCCAGGATCGGAGGAAGCAGCCCAAAAACTCTCGCTGGACGAGGCGATTCGCATCGCGTTGGACAACACCCGGGCCGTGCGGGTATTGGCCGGGGTCACGGCGGTCAACAGCGGCCGGACGATCTACGGGCCGGCGATCACGAACACCCAGATCGACCAGGCGCGTGCCCGGTTCGATCCGACACTGCAAATGGGGCACCGCTTCAGCCAGCAGGACCAGCCCGAGGGGTTTCTGCTGCGCGACCCGGTGACGGGGCAGCTCCTCCCGCCGGGGGCGGCCATCGGCGGGCTGCGCAGCGATCAGTACGGTTTCGATCTGGGCGTGGCGAAGGACACGGCGCTTGGCGGCACGGCGGAACTGGGAGTGTGGGCCAATCCGTCGCAGTCGGATCTGAGCGCGCTAAACCCGCAGACACCCTCGTCGCTCGACATGCGCTACACGCAGCCGCTGCTTCAGGGGGCGGGCGTGCAGGTCAACGAGGCGCCCATCGTCATCGCCCGCATCGAAACCGAACGCTCGTTCTTCGAGACCAAAGGCGCGGTCCAGGACATGGTGCAGGGCGTGATCGAGGCGTATTGGGCCCTGGTCGCGGCCCGGGTCGAGGTCTGGGCCCGCCGACGCCAGGTCGAGCAGGGCGCCGAGGGCCTGAACCGGGCCCAGGCGATGCTCGATGTCCGGCTTGGCGACGCGGGGCAGGTAGCCCAGGCCCGCGCGGCGCTGGCCAACTTCCGCGCCAATCTGGTGACGGCCGAAGCCAACGCCCTCCAGCGCGAGGCCGCCCTGCGGAACATCCTGGGGTTGCCGCCCTCGGGCGGGGAGCCGCTCGTGCCCGTCACCCCGTTCTGCACCGAACGGCTTCCGACGGACTGGGACGACCTCGTCCGCCTGGCCGAGGAACGTCGCCCCGACATCGTCGAACTCAAGCTGATTCTCGAGGCCGATCAGCAGCGGCTGCTTCAGGCGCGCAACCAGGCCCTTCCCCGCCTCGATGCCACGGCGCTGTATCGCTGGAACGGGCTCGAAGGACGCACTCCCGCGCCGTTCCGCGAGCGGATCGCCTCGGCGCCCGGCGAGTTCACCGAATGGGAACTCGGCGTGAACTTCTCCGTGCCGCTGGGCCTTCGCCGCGGCCGGGCAAGCTTGCGCCAGCACGAGTTGCTCTTGATGCAGGATCGAGCGAACCTCGACCAGGGGCTGCACGCGGCGGCCCACCGCCTGGCCGCCAGCGTCCGGAACCTCGCCCAATACTATGAACAGTACCGAGCGTTCGCCGAAGCCCGCGAGGCCTCGCGCCTGAACCTCGAACGCCAGCTCGAGGACTACCGCCAGGGCCGGCCGACGCTCTTTCTCAACGTGCTCCAGGCGATCACCGACTGGGGCAATGCGGTCAACGCCGAAGCCCAAGCCCTGGCCCAATACAATATCGAGCTGGCCAACCTGGAGCGCGAGACGGGCACGATCCTCGAGACGCACGGGGTGCGGTTCCTCGAGGAACGGTTCTGCGCGATCGGGCCGCTGGGCCGACTGGGTCCCGAGCGCCCCTACCCGATGGCCACGCGCCCCTCGGCCAACGAAGAGCGGTATCCCAAGGGCCAGCGACCGTCCGAAGAGTCCTTGGAAATCCAGGCCCCCGAGATCCGTCGGCGCAAACCGGAATGACCCTCCGCGGCTCCAGCAGCCTCTGACGCTTTGCACCCACGCGCTCCAACAGGCATGTTCGTGCGGAGCACGCACCGATGGGACTGGGTCCGTCTAGCCGGCCGGCGTCCTATCCGTGTGCTGAGAGCGGATTCTATCCAATACCCTGCCACAAACACCGCCCCAGCGCGGTAACGTGAGTGATAGAATCCCGGGGTAGTGTTGGCATCTGAGCCACGGTAGCAAGTCGTTTCGGCATGTGGTACGGCGCTTGACGTGGTGTTTGTGGCTAATCACAATGCGGGTATGAACGCTTGCCGGTAAGCCTGCTGGATGTCCGCGATAGGGGCAACGTACCATGCAAAAGGTGATGCGGCTCGTCTTTCTGGGTTTCGCCTGGTTGGCAGAGTGTCTGGCGCGGTGCTTTTGGCGAGCTAGAAGGGCGGAAAGGCATGCGAAGCTAGCATCTCAATCGCAGATGGCCTCCGACTCGGCGCGGACACCTTCGAGACAAGGAGACGAGTCGCCAGCGTCCGACCAGCAAGCCGATGGGGCGCCCCCGTCGGCGCAAGAGGGGGACCACCTTCTTAATTCCTCAGTCGCATGGGCAGGCGAGTTCGGTGAGGACGAGACTGCAGAGATGCGCCCGCTCTCGGAAGAGGCTGCAGGGTCCGACGAGTTGTCAGGCGATTTTCGCCTCGAAGAATCTGGAGGGAATTCTGCTGCAGAGCCCCCCTGCGCTTCGCGCGTACGTGAGTTTTCGTGGCAACAAGCAGCCGAGCCATTACAAGCGGCCGATTATATTACCCCAGCAGGGCCACGCACGGACGAAGTCCCGGACAAAGTCGAGACCTGCCCTCCAGGCACCTCCTTGAACTCCGCTAGCTCCGCCTCGCCCCTCGCTCGAGCTGTCAGGAAAGAGCCGACGCGGGGCAAGGGTGGCGGGGCAAACACACTTGGGGCGCATGTTTCAAGTCGGTCCCAGGATAGAGGGGCGCAGAATGCCAAGCGGTTACCGCCAGAGAAACGAGGAGGCCGACCGCGCGGTACGGCCCCTGGTGGCCGCGGCTCGGTTGGAATTCCGGGTCTGATCAGGCCAGAGGTTGTTTGCTGGAAAGAGAACCGGCAATGGTTCGTAGGAGTCAAGTTACCCGAAGAGCTTAACGGGGCCAAGATCACCCAAGACGGAGTTTCGTTTGATCTGGCAGGGGATGACGAGAGGCGGTTCGTTGCCGAGGCGGCAAACGGGAGTATTCGTGTTTGTTGCGATGGGGACCGCTGGGAGATCCCACTCGCTACCACCGCTGCGCCGTATCTCATCTTCAAATTAAGAGGGGATGAGGGTGTGCGCGTGAAAAGCCGATCGCGGGGGTCGTATTTGGTCGTGGCTCCTGAAGCATGGAATCGCGACGAAACGCTTGCCGGCCCTCCCCCGTGCGCCCCTGAATCGGTCGCCATTGAGGGCTATACTGCCCACTTTTTCGAATGCAGGGATGCCGAGGCCGTCATCGCGTTCATCGACGAACACGGCCTCTCCGTCCGTGTCGGGTCTGCGGTGATTGACTTTCAATGGGTAGGCAAGCGTCTGCCGGATGTGACACCCAACATTGGCCCGCTTTATGGTGGGGGGCCGCCGTGTATTCGGGCCGATGGTGGCGAGTGGTCTGAGGTGAAGACGATTGTTGTGGGCGAGGAGGGGCCTGGTCAAGGGAAATGGCGAAGTCACTTCGAGCCGGTCCCCGGGCAAACCGAGCAGCGGTTGCCTTCGGAACTCGCGCAACGACAGGGCGGCTGGTACTTCTTGCGGTTTTACAATGCGAGCGGCGAGCTGATCGATAGCACTGATTTCCGGTTCGTTCGAGGATTGAAGGAGGTTTCCATCCCGAGGGTCCCCGCGCTCCCCGGAGCCGGTGGGCACGAGGCTTGCCCTGTTCAGTTTATGCATGACTCGAACGTCCACATCCAGCCGATGGGTGCCCATCTTAGCATCGAACGGCATGCGGAGGTGACGACCGCCAGCATCCCGGCAGACCCTCGGTTCGACGAGATCAGCTGGAAAATCTCCTGGGGAAAGGAGACCTCGCTGACCTTCACAACGCGCATAGATCGGCTGTGGTGGGCCTTGGGGGAGGAGAAGGGGGAGGTTGGCAGGCCGACAGATAGGCCGGTGACACTGACCCCGGACGATTTGCGGGCCGCATCGACCAAAGGGTTCTGGTTATGGCTTCCACGAAACGGGTTGCCCACACAAGTATACGCCGGGTTCGAACGCGCTTCGGCGCGGAGGTACCTCGCAAGCAAAGGCATGGCATTTATCCCCATGCGGGAGTTCTGCGACAGCCAGCAGCTACTACACTGCGTGGGAACAATCAGCTTTCGCCTTTGGCTGGCTTCTGATGCAGAAGTGGTGCTGGGCAGGATGGAATGCCCCCCCGGGCCAGTGGTTACGGGTTCTTCCGATGCCCCGCCTGTTGCAAACATGGTTTGTGTGTGGCCGGCGGGCTCCGTTCCGCTGCCCGAATTGCGAATCTCGGAGCGTTGGGATCTACGCCGCTTTTGCGGGGGGGTTCGCGCCAAGAGCCTCGAAGGGGAGGTTTGTCGCGCGCTACACCGATTGCGTGGCGAGGCACCGGCGCACTGCTTAGCGGAAATCGACCGCTTGAAAAAGGCAATGGATAGCGACGACTGGGCCTTATGGCAGTCGCTCTGTCTTATTGACATGGCACGAAGCCAGCAGCTTCTGCCAGGAGTTTCTAGCGCTCTGGCTAACCTAGAGGTGCCGGACGCGGCGCGGCGGGATATCCGTGAGGCCACAAGGCAGCTTGAGAAATGGTGGTATAGGCATGGAACCGCGTGAGATTGCTCGTCGAGTGGAGGAGGCCTACCGGCGCTATCTGGCCACGACCTTCTACTTCAAGGACCCCGAATTGCGGCAGTCGTTCCGCCAAGCGCTCCAGGAAGGATCCTTGAGCAAGGGACCGTTTCCCGAGAGTACTGCCCCCTTCAAAACAGGCCAGAAGCCCGCGGCCCTGTTTCCGGAATTGCTGGGTGGCGACATCGATTCCGGGTTTCTCGAAGCCCTCGAGGCGCATCGCCCCCTGTGGCTGCATCAACAGCAGGCCATCGAGAAGTGCGCGGCCGGGTTGAACGTGGTCGTCGCCACAGGCACCGGTAGTGGCAAGACCGAGGCCTTCCTGTATCCAATCCTTCTGCATTTATATCGGGAGTTCCAGGCAGGCGAACTTGGGCCGGGCGTGCGGGCACTGGTCCTCTACCCGATGAATGCCCTGGCTCATGATCAACGCGAGCGGCTAGGGAACATCTGTCAGCGACTGAAGGACGCGGGGTCTTCGTTTGCGCCAACGTTCGGCCAATACATCGGGGACACCCCAGAAGATGTCAACGACACACGGCGGGCCGGGCGCGATCGGCTTGAGCATCGGTTACCGGGGGAACTGGTGTTCCGTTCGCAGATGCGAGAATCTCCGCCGCATATCCTGCTGACCAATTTCGCGATGCTGGAATACCTGTTGCTGCGACCCGATGACAGCCCGCTTTTCGACAACGGCCAGGCGCGCTGGTGGACGTTCCTGGTGTTGGATGAGGCGCACCAATACCGCGGCTCGCGGGGAATCGAAATGGGCATGCTGCTGCGACGGCTGAAGCAGCGATTGCGTGAGGGCGGCCGAACCGGGCCATTTCGCGCGATCGCTACTAGTGCCACCCTAGCCGGCGGAGACGGCGACAAGCCAGGCGTGGCCAAGTTCGCTGCCGAGCTGTTCGGCGAGCCCTTCTCCGCAGAGGGCGTGATACTCGGAGAGAGGGAATCGGCTGGCTCCGCGACCCTCGAACCGACACGATACCACGTGTTCCTCAAATCGTTGGAAGGTGCGTTCGTTTCCTACTGGCCCGAGAAAAAGATAACCCTCGATCGGCAAGCGGGGACGGAAAGGGCTGTGTTCGAGGTCGCGGTGTGTCGCGAGTGCGGGCAGCACTATTTTGTGGGTAAGAGGGAGGGAGACGCGTTGACGGAAGCCATTCGCGATCCAAGCCATCGCGATTTTGGCGCCACCTATCTCCGGCCGATCGACGGTGCGGAGGAGGAAGAGGAGGAAGAGGGTAAGCAACAGCGAATCTGGCATCTCTGCATACGTTGCGGCAGACTGGGGCGAAACAGCGCGCCGTGCCGACATGGCCAGTCCATCCGAGTGGTCGAAGAGGAATCAGCCCGAGACGAAGACCGCGCCGACCAGATAGCCAAGTGCGGGGCGTGCGGATACCACGCTGCGGGCCGTGATCCGGTACGCGAGGTGGTTTACGGCGCGGATGGCCCGCATGCGGTCATCGCGACCACGCTTCTCCAATGCCTCCCCTCAGATCGGAGAAAACTGTTGGCGTTTGCCGACGGCCGGCAGGAAGCTGCTTTTTTCGCTTGGTATCTGGAAGATAGTTATCGGGATATTTTTGCGCGCAATGTGCTTCTAAAAATAGCTCAGAGCGTGGGACCGTTCCCTTCCGAAGGGCTCAGCTTGGCCACGCTAGCCGATAGAGCATTTCGCGATTTCCGCGAAGCTTTCAAGAGGGAAGCATCCGAGGACGCGCCGACGATCCGCAAGAACATCTGGTGCGCGCTTTACCGAGAGTTCTTGACTGAGGAACGTCGGATTTCGTTGGAAGGAATAGGGCTGGTTCGCTGGTCGATCGAGCGGCCCTCCTGGCTTGGCATTCCATCTGTCTTTCTGGAGGCCCCCTGGTCGCTCAGCGAGCCCGAAGCCTGGGACCTGCTCGTTGTCTTGCTCAACTCACTGCGGCTGGATCGAGCGGTGGAAATACGCGCGCCGGACGACGTGGCACTTCATTGGGACGAACTCGGTCTGCGGGCACGCCAAACTAGGTACCGAATCGGCGCACCCAAGGGCGACCCGCACGTGCGGAGTTGGGACGGTCAGCGTACGAGCCGGGTCTCGTACCTGGCAAGACTCCTCGCGAAAAAGGGGCTATTCGGGGAAGGAGGACGCGAACGCGCCATCGACGCATTGCGGCAGTTGTGGGATCATATCCGCCGCTGTGACGAGAATGCGCCGCGATCGGACGATCGTCTGCTGTTGCTGGCGGACGACGGTCGGCGGCTAAATCCCAATTGGTGGCGGCTTCACCGGGTTGCCGATAGTGAGAACGTATTCCAGTGCGAGACTTGTGGGCGGCTTCAGAGCATCTCAGTGCGCGGGTTGTGTGCCCAGGGCAAATGCGCGGGCCGCCTACTCCAGGTTCGCGTGCATGACTTGGAAGAAAACCACTATCGGATTCTGTATGGAGCGGAGTTGCCGGGGTCCCTTCGCGTCGAAGAGCATACTGCCCAACTCCAAGGAGAGAAAGCTCGGGAGTTCCAGCGGGAGTTCCGGGCAGGCAAGATTCACGTGCTGAGTTCCTCCACCACATTCGAGCTTGGGGTGGACCTGGGCGACCTGGATGCGGTTTTTCTTCGTAACGTCCCACCAGAACCCTTCAACTACATTCAGCGAGTCGGCCGCGCTGGGCGGCGGCGGGGGGTCGCCGGCCTTGCCGTCACGTATTGCGGCAGAAATCCCCATGATCTATACCACTTTGCCGCCCCAGAGCGCATGGTTCAGGGCATGTGCAGGCCTCCGGTACTCCAGGTTGCCAACGACAAAATCGCGCTTCGCCACATGACCGCAGTCGCGTTGTCGGCCTTCTTTCGCCAACACCGCGAGTGTTTTAGCACAGTGGCGCGGCTATGTCGGGATCTCGAAAAGCCTTCCGGAGTGGCCGACCTTCGCTTGTTTCTGGAAGCGAACTGTGCAGCTTTATCCGACACATTGCGTCTCATCGTTCCTGCCCAGCTTTGGACTAAGGTGGGGCTTGACGGGGCAGACTGGATTTCCAAGATAGCGAGCCAGAACTCGCGTTTTGCGACGGCCGAGGCCGAGGTGTCGAGCGACTATCGTGCTGTCAAAGCGGTCGAAAACCAAGCCGTCAGGGAAGAACGGTACCAACTCGCTCGATGGGCGCAATTGCGGGCGAAAACCATCGCTGAGGAAGAGGTGCTGTCGTTCCTTTCCCGGAAGGCCGTCATTCCCAAGTATGGCTTTCCCGTGGATGTAGTGGAACTCGATACGCAGAAGCTGGTGCATGGCCAGGATGCCTCCGAAGTGTCTTTGCAGCGGGATTTGAGCATCGCGATTTCCGAATACGCACCGACAAGTAAGTTGGTAGCCAACAAGAAGGAGTGGACTTCGTATGCCTTGAAGAAAGTGGTTGGCAGGGAATGGGAGCGGCAATCGTACTTGCTGTGCCCAGAGCACAACATTTTCGTCCAGGGAGGACCCGACTCGGCACAGCTCGCGCTGCCGTGCGACTCGGAGCATGGCTCGGGAAGAGGCAGAAGACGCCGCACACGTCCCTTTGTTTACGTGGTTCCGCAATTCGGCTTCATGACCGACTGCTCCAAACCCGCATCCCCTACCGCACGGAGGCCTCGGGTTTTCAGCACGCGTCCGTATTTCGTCCGCTCACTGGAAGACCCGGAGACGCTCGCGATGCCCGCCCCAGCGCCCGTCATCGACCTCAAGAGGGCATGTCCGGGCGAGATGATCGTGTTGTGTGAGGGCCGGGGCGGCCGCGGATTCTACATTTGCCAGGAGTGCGGGGCAGGCTTCCGCCGCCGGGAGAAGGCCCACAAAACGCCATTCGGTCAGGGATGCCAGGGAAAGCTGGAACAAGTCTCGCTGGGCCACCGCTTTGTGACGGACATCGTGCAAATCGGTTTCCGATCGCGCCGGCTCGAGAATTGCGAGCCGATATGGTTTGCGTACGCCTTGGCCTACGCGATTGTCGAAGGGGCGGCCGAAATCCTGGAAGTCCCCTCCACCGACTTGAACACCACGGTCGGTCAATCCTTGGGCGGTCGCCTGCCGCCCATTGTTCTTTACGATGCGGTTCCCGGAGGCGCCGGCTTGGTGGCACAGTTGGAAGACGAGGAAGTGATGAAGCAATGCCTGCAAGCAGCGTACAAGCGCACAAGCGGGGCGTGTGGTTGTGGAGAGGATACCAGTTGTTACGGGTGTCTCAGAAGCTACCGAAACCAGTTCGCGCACACTAAGCTCCGGCGCGGTCCCGTTGCCCAATTCCTGGCGACACTCCTGGATTCTTTTGGGGAACAACGGGGGCTGGTATAGAATGACGTTTATGTGGCCTGACTTGGATACCCACATTGGAAGACGCGGCTCCAGAAAGCACCCCACCGACCCGGGGTGAGTTTCAACGCCCGGATCGCCAGCACCGCCGCCGCACCCTCGTCCTTCCACCGGCAGCCTGATCGGGAAAACCGCTCCTCGATCAGCACCTTGCGAGGCGCTTCGGTCACTTTACACGAGCCCCGCTGGCGCGTGCCGCTTGCGGCCTACGGGCGCGGCACAAACGGGAAGAGCCTCGCCCGGGTCGGCTCGTCCAACGGGGCGCCGTATTGGCTGATCTCGAAGACCTCGGCCAGTTCGATCTGGGCCCCGCGCTGGGGGCCATAGGCGGCGACGAGTTCCTGGCGAAACCGGTCGGCCCGCGGGCGGATCTGCTGGATGTACCACGCCCGAAGCCACGCCAGGCGGTCGGCCTCGTCGCCGGGCACCTGATCGAGCGCGCCGGCCAGATACGGAAGCCACTCGAACACCTGGGATCGATGACACGCGAGCATCCTCACCACCGTGTCGATGCGATCGGTGATGTCGAGCACGACGTGGGCCTCCAGCGGCACCGGCTTGGTGAACAGGTCGGGCAGGTACGCCACCACCGGATCGCGCCGCAAGGCCGGGACGTCGGGCACCACGTGCGGCACGGTCACCAGGAACGAGGCGTCCTGCACCGCCTGACCGGCGGCCCGATGGTCGGGATGGTAGTCGTACGGGCGATGCGTCAAGACCAGGTCGGGGGCGAAGCGGCGGATCTCGCGGATCACGCGCCACCGCACCTCGAGGCCGGCGGTCAACTCGCCGTCGGGATAGTCCCACACCTCGTATGGTGCCCCGATGACCTGGCCCGCGGCCGCCGCCTCCTGGCGCCGAATCACGGCCACCTCGTCGCGCGGCTTCTCGTGATGCCCGGCCGAGCCGTTGGTCATCGAGACCATGCGCACCGCGTGTCCCAATGCGCGGTAGATCGAGGCCAGCCCGCCCGCATGGTAATCGGCATCGTCGGGATGGGCGCCCAGAATCAGCAGTCTCAGCATGGTGGTACCTCCATTCCTCCGGGAGCGTCGATCAATTTCCTGGCGCCTCGTCGGCTCCCACATCGGGTTTGGCGTCGCGGCGCTGGCGGTCGATATCCTCCGGCACGTCGCCGAGCGGCACGCCCGCGTCGACCACGCCCTCGACGCGGCCCTCAAGGTGCAGGTCGCCGGCCGCCGCGTCGGCGAACCGTTCGGAGAGCACGCGGGTCACGTTCCCGCGAAAGTCGATCTTGGCGTCGGTCTCGACGCGCATTTCGGGGCCGCTTAGTAGGTTGTTGGCCACGACCAGCCCGGCGTTGTCGTGAACCAGGCGAATCAGTCGCCGCAGCCGGCTAGCGGGATCGTGGATCGTATTGTGCAGGATGCGGCAGTCCCGGGTGTAGTCGGCCAGGATGCCGTTTTCCGGGCAGCGCACGACGAAGTTGTTCCGCACCACGCACCCGGTGCAGTGGATTTGGGTTTCCGGCGCGCGGTACGAATTGCCCAGGCAGATCCCCGAGTCGCAATCGACGATCACGTTCCGCTCGACGACGCAGTCGCGGGCATCGTGCCAGAGGAAGATCGCGCCCCGGGCCTGGCGCGTGCGGCCCTGGATGCCCACGAACACGTTGTCGCGGATGACCCAGCCCCTGGGGTACATCACGTCGATGCCGCCAATGTAGTTGCCGCCGAAGCCGTCGGGCTTGTCGCTGGGGTCGTCGGCGAACTGCTTGGGCCGGTCGTTGTAGAAGAGGCAGTACTCGACGCGGCAGTCGACCGGGCGCAGCTCCTCGCGGCGCTCCTTGGGCACGGCCGGCCCCTTGATGCCCCGCTGCCAGATGTTGTGGATCACGCAGTTGCGGATCGTCACGCGGTTGGCCCCGCGGTCGGCGTTGATCTTGAACCCGTTGGCGCGGATGTTCTGGATCGTCAAATCGGCGATCGTCACGCGCGAGGCCCGGCTGATCCCCACCAGCTCGATGTGCCGGCTGGTGGCCCCGTCGAGGACGACCCGCTCGCGCACGCCCGAGGCGCTGCGGAGCGTCACGCCGTCGGTGTGGATCTCGAAGTACCGGGGCATGGCATAATGCCCGTCGGCCAAGAGGATCGTTCCGCCGGGCTGGACTTTCTCGGCCGCGGCGAACAGCTCGTCGACAGTGCTCACGCGGATGATCTGGCCGGCAGGCGCGGGAAGCGGCGAGGCCTTCGGCAGCCAGGCCAACGCCGGCGGCCCGGCCGATGCGCCGGCGGCCTCGGAAGCCAACGGCAATAGCCCCACCACCCAAGCGACCAATCGTATCCACCTCATGGCGAACTTCTCCCGGCATGGTAGTTCGACACGGCCTCCGACGTGCGCAGCGGCCGCTGGTAGATCCGAAGCGATTCGATGCGGCCCTTCATCGACCCGGCCAGCCGCAGGCGACCGCCCCCCACGTCGCCCAGCGGCGCGGCATGGCGGTGCCAGCCCTGCGGCCGGGTCTGGCCGCCGTCGCACAGCACGCCATCGACGACGAACATGATGATGCGCGGCCCGGCGTCGACGATCGCCACGACGTGACGGGGCTTGCCGGCGGCGAGCATTCCCGGGTCGCTCTCCCAGGCAACGCGGTTCTTGCCGTCAGCCAGTTCGATGCGCACCGCGCCGTCGTTGGCGGTGACGAGGCGCATGCCCTTCCCCGCGGCATCCTGCGTGTCGAGCAGGACCTGGCCGGGCGTGAACTCGTCCCATCGGGCCCACAGGTCGATCGACAGGCCGCCGGTCTTGGCCACGTCGAGCGGCGCAAGGGCAGTTTCGCGAGCCAAAAGGTCGCCGCCGCGAAGCTCCAGGGCGAGTCCCTCGCGCGCGACCTCCTTGCGTTTGCCCTGGCTCCAGAGCCCTTCGAGCAACGTCTTGTCGATCTCGTGGACCCGGGCCACGGTCTTCTGGGTCTCGGTGACCCAAAAGCGGCCGTGTTGCTCGATCAAGTCGGGATAGCTCATGCGGTCGGAGGGCGCCGGGCCGTAGAGAAGGATCTCGGGTTGCGACCAGTGGATGCGGCCGTCGCGCTCGATGCCCCCGCAAATCCACGCCGGGTTGCGGCCCTCGAAGGTCAGCCCGCCGTGATTGTGGAACCAGAACAGGTAGCGGCCGTCGGCCGTGCGCCACAGCTTGGGACACGCCCGGGGGTTCTTCACGCGGCGTCCGCCGGGCGTGTAGGTCATGGGCTCGGGCGCGGTCCACGTGCGCCCGCCGTCGCGGCTGTAGGCGTGGCAAGGGAAGCCGAGCGTGGTTCGGTAGACGCAGTACAGCGAGCCGTCGGAAAGCGGCACGACGTTGTGCTCCTCCTGCACGCTGCCGAACTGCGGCGCGCGCAGGCCGTGGTCGCCCTCGGGCAGCATCTGCCAACGAACCTTGGCCGGGTCGGGCTCCACCAGCAGGTTGTCGGAACGGTAGAACCACCCCTCGCCGTCGATCAACTGGTGCCGCCGGAGCTTGGTGAAGGCGAACAGCACGTCGCGGCCGACGACCTTCGGCTTGTCGATTCCCCAGAACATCTGCACCTTGCCCTGCCAGTCGTTCTCGCGGTCGCACGCGGTAGTCCGCATGGGAATGCGGTACCGCTGGGCCGACCACGAGCGGCCGTGGTCGTCGGAGAACTTGAAGGCGTACCAGCCGTGCG
This sequence comes from Thermoguttaceae bacterium, assembly GCA_024653385.1. Lineage (GTDB taxonomy): Bacteria > Planctomycetota > Planctomycetia > Pirellulales > Thermoguttaceae > JANLFZ01. Next base: position 16,098 of record JANLFZ010000027.1, read on the forward strand.
TGTCGGCGCGAATCGGCTTGCCGCGGAGCGTGGCGACCCGGTCGCCGTTGTAGG
>JANLFZ010000027.1:16161-23707 GCA_024653385.1 Thermoguttaceae bacterium
AGACCCGGCCGCGGGCCACGACCAGCGGCACGACCCACGAGGCTTCGGGCCCGGCCGACGGTTCGATATCGACGAGCGCCGACCAGGTCTTCCCCTGGTCCGCGCTGATCGTCGAGACGACGTGCTGCCCCTTCTGCCCCTCGACGCCCGGCCCGGTCGTCAGCGTGCAGAGCCAGTTGCCGTCGCGCGTGACGACGACGTACGGCTGGTCGCAGTAGCCTTCGTCGGGAATGACGCGACCGGCTCGGATGTCGCGCGCGTCGATCCTCTCGCCTTGCGGGGGTGAGGGGGCCTTCAACTCGGCCGCGCCTCCGGTCGAGAGCATCCCAAGGACCAGCAGTGCGATCAAGGACATCACGCGGAGCATGAACACCTCACGCCGGTCAGATCCAGACACCAGCCACTAACGGGGCCGATTCAGTTCAACCATTTCGACGCGTGGCGGTGACCGGAGGTCGCTCAGGAACCGCTTGGCCACGATCTGGTGGCCTTCGTGCAACAGGACGTACACGTCCGCCTCGCTGCCGGTCGCCGGGTTTGCAAGGTATTCGACCTGCGCCGCCTCGCACTTGCCCGCTTCCGGACGCCTTGCGGGCCAGAAGCCCTGGCGCACGCCGACGAGCCCGGTCTGCCGCGGGATGACCAGCGAGATCGACTCGTCGAAGTGGTTGGGGGCCAACAGCGTCGCGTACTCGGGAACCCAAGTGCCCATGCGCCAACCGAAATGGGGTTGTGGGGTCGCGCTCGGCACGCCCACGAAGTTCGGGTACGACTTGGTCAGCCGGTTCGGCCGAAATCGAGCGTCCAGCGCGACCAGTTCCTCCGCCCCGGCCAGGTCGATCGGCCGCACCTTCTGCCGAAGGAAGAAGTACGGCTGCGCCGCCGGGAAGACGTAGACCTGCTCGACGCGGACCTTGGCGTCGGCCCAACTCACCCGCGCCGCGACGGCGGCCGGGCCTTGGGAGAGAAGTTCGATCCGGCCCGGGGCGTCCTCCTGCCGCGTCTTCTTCTCGTGGATGAACTCCACCGTGTTGGTGCTGGGTTTGGCCGGGTCGTGGCGGCTGAACGTGCCGTAGTCGACGCCGAGACTCTTGTGCCCGTAGTCGCGGCCGGTCCTGGCCGAGCGCAACGAGGTCACCGTGCCTCCGGCCGCCTCCGAGAGGACGACCGAGAGCCGTGCGTTCTCGACCTTGAGCGTTCCCTTGCCGCTGCCGAGGTTCTCCGCGGCGCACCGCAGGTCGGTGGCCGCGTCGGCGGAACCGCGGCAGAGATAGTACACGCGCCCCGCGCGGGGCGGCACGTCGGCAAGGAAGGCCACTCGTGCCGAAGCCCCCTGGCCTGCCGGCGGCACGTCAAGCGTCTCGCCGAGGTTCCACACCTGGCCGGCGACGGGCTTTCCGTCGTCGGTGCGCACGCACCACGGACCTTGACCCGTCGGGGGTGCGAACGACACGAGTTCCCGCACCAACGGCGCGGCCCGGCCGTTGAACACCACGATCGCCGCCACGGCGTCGGCAACCGCGTGGTATTTCGCCGGCTTCTGGGCCAAGAAGACCTCGCGCTCGATCGGCGCCGTGGCGCGCGGCGGCGAAAACTCGATGCGCAGCGTTTCGGGCTGGAGCACGGGCTGGTCGCCCGGGGCCGGTCTTCTGCCTTCCAGTTCGAGCGTCACCTGTTGGCCTTCGGGAACGGCCAGCGGGTACGCGCGGCCACGGAAGCTCAGCCTGCCGTCGAGCGGGGCCGTCTTGCCGTAAGGGCTGGTCGCGGCGCGCACCGCGACGCGGGGACGTTCGCCGTCGAGCACCGTCTCGGCAAGCTCGGGTTCGGCCGGCCTCAAGACGACCAACTCGCGCAATGCCACCGCGCGGCGCCCGTCGAAATCGAGATCGAAGTAGATCGTCTTGCGTCCCCAATCGGCCGTCGCGGCCACGGCAATCGGCACCGCGACCGTCTTCTTTTCGCCAGGGCCGAGTTCGACGGCGGCCGGGCGGCCGGAGATCGTGGGGATGACCGCCCCCGCGGCGATCGTCCCGCGAACCGGCTTATCGGTGAGGTTCGTCGCCTCGACGAGGACCTCCCGGCTCTGGCCCGGCTCGAAAGCCAAGGCCGGCGTGGCGATCCGCACCGGCGACCGCACGAACTGGTACGCACCGTAGTAGCGCAGCGTGTCGGTGGCCCGGACGAGGTCGCCGTCCGGGCGGGTCTCCAGCGGCTCGAACATGCGCCCGTCGCGGGTCAAGGCCACGGCCTCGCTCAGCGGCAGCCCCCGCGACTCGATCGCCATGCGCAACGGGCGCGCCTGGGCGATGTCTTCGTTGAAGGCCACGACGAACTCCGTGTCGCCCGACCAAAGCCGGCCCACCATGCATTGCGGCGCGGCGGCGTAGCGCGCGAAGTCGGCTTTTCCCCACTGTTGCACGAGGGGCAGCCAATAGGCTTCGGACTGCACTTCCGAGAGCGGGCCGTTGACGTAGAGCACCTCCGACGATCCGACCGGGACGAGCACGTCGCGAGGGATATCGCCCCGCGCCAAGGCCGAGACGACACGCGCCCGGCTCGTGTCGAGGTACGGCCGGGGCTGCACGGGGGCCGAAATCGCCGTGCCCCGCGACCGGCCGAAGACCTCGCCCGTCAGGCGGATCGAATCCTCCGGCATGGTGTAGCGCGGGGTGCGGGTCTCGGCGGCCACGTTCGACGTGGACCATTGGGCCCATTCCAGGGCGAGGTTGCACACCCGGGCCTCGCCGGGATATTGGGCCGGGGCCTCCTTCATCGGCACGTTGGACTTGGCGTAGCGAAGGGCAAGCGAAACCATCGGCGTCGCTCCCACCGAGGCCGCCGGCACGGCGAAATCGAGGCGAACCTCGCCGGCCGGCGCCTCGCGCGATGCCGTCTGGCGGCCGTTGACGATCAGGTCGATCCGGTTCGGCCAGATCGCCCGGCCGCAAAGCCGCAACACGTGGTCGCGGTTCGGGCTTGCCGGGAGGAAGAAGGTCGTCTCGTCGCCGACCGCGGGCGTCCAGCGGAAGGTGCGCCGGGGGTCGGCGCCGGTCGAGGGCTTGCCGCCCCAGGTCTCGCGCTGGCTGAATCCTAAGCGGAGGAATTGGTCGTCGCTCTCGGCCCCGACATCCACGAACACGTTGAGGTCGTCGCCGCGCACGTTCGAGGCGGCCGTCGGCGGAGCGGTCTCTTTCAAGCCGACCAGCGCCGCCATGCTCGGATCGGCCGAGACGATCAAGCGGCGCGAGCCGCCGCTGAGCCACCGGCGCAGGACCTCGGCGATCGGTTCGCCGGCCGCGTTGGCGCCCAGACCGCACCCGTAGGTCGGTGCGATGACCAGGCGAAAGGGCGCGAGCCGCTCGGTGGTGACCAGGCCGTCGGGCAGCACGTCGAAGGGCACGCAAAGCCGCCGCAGCGTCTGGACCGTCTGGTACAGCTCGTCTTCGTGCCCGGCGGCGCTGGCCAGGCGCCAGTCGTTCACGAGCAGCGCCACCTGGGCGGTTTGCTCGGTCTGGTGGATCGAGTCGAACGCCCGCTTCAAGAGCGTGGCGTACAGCAGGTTCTTCTCGCAGTAGGTCTTGCCGAACTCGCGGCAGGGTTCGAGATTCGAGCCTTCCCACCATTCGTTCCACGAGAGGTGCAAGAGGGCCTCGCTGCGCCGCGCGAGGGCCCCGACCCAGAAGCGGTCGAAGTGGAACGGGTCGGGCAGGTACGCCATGCCCGGCACGCGGATGTCCCAGTCGAAGTAGTAGTTCTTGAAGTGGTCGAGGAAGACGGTGTGGTACTTGCGGGCGATCGTGGCCTGGAGGAATCGCTGGGCGTCTTCGTCGTGCGGCGGCCCGAAGATGCCGGCGTAGGAGTGCGGCCCGCCAAAGACCCGCGCGAACTCGCCGTACCCGAAGTGCATGTAAGGACCGTAGCCCACGTCGAACGACGCGCGCATGCCCGGCAGGTGGAACTCGCGCTGGACCAGGCTGTCGAGCTTCTCCCACTCGCGCTGCCAGAGGCGGTACTGGTAGTCGATCGACGCGGCGCGGAGCGGGCCCCGACCCGAGAAGCTCATCTCGATCTCGTCGAAGCCGCCGTAGGCGCTCTTCCAGGCCCGATTCAGTGCCGCCACGTCGCCGTACCGCTGGCGGAGGAACGCGCGGAAGCCCGCGTGATCGACCGTCGTCTTGGGCGAGCCGTTGCGCGAGTAGACGAGCTGGAGCGGGCGTCCGTCGAGCTTGGGCCAGACGGGCGACCGGGCAAAATCGCGGAGCCACTGATAGACATCGCGTTTCTCGGAGACGTTCTTCGAGAACTCGGCCATCTCGAAGTTCTGGCCGTCCTGGTAGTAGGCCATCCAGATGTCGTAGCCCTCCTTGCGCAGCGACTCGGCCGCTTCCATCACCACCGCCTCGCGCATCCGGTTGCCCTCGCCCTTCCAGTCGGGCGCCCAGTAGTCCATGAAGTGGTGCGTCAGTCCCCACTCCGACGCCTGCCACAGCGACCGGCGGTTGTCGCGCAGCGTGCGCGAATCGTAGTAACCGGCAAGCGGCGTGTTGTGGATGCCGCCGATCCAACTGCCCAGTTCGCGATCGTAGTCCCAGGTGTACCAGTAGAAGAACACGTCGCCGATCCAGGGGCGGTCCAAGGCGGCGGCAGGACCCGTCGCGGCAACGATCGCGGCGGCCAGTAGAATCGCGGTGCGCGCCCGAGGGATCATAGGTCGAGGTTCCTTGGGACTGGGTTTCACAACCGCCAGGGCGCGCGCATGCCGCGGGAGCCCATGCGCGCGGCCTCGGGGTCGTCGAGGATTCGCTCCTGGACGGGGTCCCAGCGGATCTTCCGGCCGGAGCGGATCGCGATGTCGGAAACCTGGCTGACCAGGTCGGACCGCACGGCATCGTCCACGGGGCTTACCGTGGGCTGGCGCGTGCGCACGCACTGGATGAAATGCGCCTCGTGGCCCGCGCTGTGCGGCAGGCGCACGCCGCCGGGCCGGACCGTGGCGGTGCGCAGGGATTCGGGCTCGGTCACCAGGCCCATGTACGACAAGGCGACCCAGCCTTCGGTGCCGATGATCTTGGCGTAGTTGCCCTGTTGTTCGAGCCGGGGATCGGTTTCGGGCGAGACGCCCCAGGCCTGGAACGTCATCGTCACCCCCGAGCCGAACCGGATGTGTACGTCCCAGTCGAGGACGGCGTCGTTGGCGCCCTCGGTGGGAATCACGCCGGTTCCTTCGACTTCCCAAATGCCCTGCTGGTGCGTGTCGAAGGCCCATTGGAGCAGATCGAGCGGATGGGCGGCCCAACCGGCGATGAATCCCAGGGCATAGTCGCGCACGTGATACCACCCCGGGCCGCTGTCGGGACAACCGCTGTAGGGGCGCCAAGGGGCCGGCCCGAGCCACAACTCGTAATCGAGCCCCGGCGGCACCGGGCGCGGCGTGGTCGAGCCCCCGCGCACGCTGTTGGGGGCCTTGACGACGATGTGCCGGACTTCGCCGATGTGCCCGTTGCGAACCAACTCGGCCCCGTGCCGGCACACCGACGACGAGCGCGACTCGGTGCTGTACTGGAAGACCCGGCCGTAACGCCGCACCGCGTCGCGGCAGGCGAGATCCTCCTCGACGCTGATGCCCAGCGGCTTCTCGACGTGGACATCCTTGCCGGCCTTCATCGCCGCAATGGCCATGGGCACGTGCCAGTGGTCGGGCGTGGCGATGCCGACGGCGTCGATGTCGTCGCGGGCCAACACCTCGCGGAAGTCGACATAGGCCGCGCAATCCGTGTTACCGTAATGGCGGTCGACCACCTGCTTGGCCGCCTCGCGCACGTGCTTCCACACGTCGCAGACGGCCACCACCTGGGCCCCGGGGCAACCCATCTGCTCGCGCAGGTTCAACAGGCCGCGCGGCCCCACGCCCAGGTAACCGAGCACCACGCGGTCGCTCGCCGCGGGGCGGTCCGCCAGCCCGAGGGCCGTACCGGGAACCCACCACGGAACGGCCACCGCCGCCGACGCTCGGAGGAACTCCCGCCGAGAACAACGCCAAGACGCAGAGCTGCTCATGGGACACCCTCCCTTCGCGCGCCAATTGCGGCCTGACCGGAAACATGGGTTGCCCGCGTTGCAGCGCGGTCTTGTGACCGTGCCGCAGCGGGGCTATTTCTTTTCGGGCTTTTCGGTGCGGGCGAGGATCCCGGCGGCGCGGTTCTTCAGGTCCTGGTTGCCGCTGACCTGGAGCACTTTTTTCATGGCGGCCGCGACCTCGGCCGGGCGCCGCCCGGCGAGCTTCTCGCCGATGGCCACCGCGGCGGCGCCGGCCTCGTCCTTCATCGCGGGATGGTCGAGGAACGGAGCCACCATGGCCAGCGAGGCGGGGCTGGGCACGCCGCCCAGCACGCCCAGGACGAGCTTCTTTTCCTCGTCGCGTTGGGCCAGGCCCAGGGCCTCCTTGCTCATGGCGAGTTTCTGGTCGGCGGGAACGCCCGGCTGGCCCGCCAGCCGGATGTACCCCCGCAAGGCCAACACCTTGTACTTCGGGTTGTCCGACGACTTCGCCAGCGCCGCCAGGTCGGCCGCGGCTGCCGCGTCAGGCCAATCCGCGAGGATCCGCACGGCGAGATCGCGCACCGACTCGTTGGGATCCTTGATCGACGCCCGGACCGCCTCGAGGGCCTTGGCGCCGCCCACGCGGCCGAGGGTGCGCAAGAGCGCGGCCTTCACTTCCGGGTCCGCCTGGCCGAGCCGTTCGGCCAGCGTCTGGCTCGACGCCTCGCGGTCGGACATGCGCGCGCACGCGGCTGCCAGAGCGGCCTCCGCGGCGCCCCGTTCCTGGGCGGGCGACTTGACGAGCAGATCGACCAGCGCCGGCATCTCGGCCAAGGCGACGGTCTCGCCCAAGGCCCGAAGCGCCGCCTGGCGGACCGACGGGTCGGGGTCGGTCGCGGCCTTGACGAGGGCGGGGTTGGCCGCGGCGATCCGGCGTCGTCCCGCCGCCTCGATGGCCACCCGGCGCAGCTTCGCCTCACCCCCGGCGACCATTCCCACCAGCGCCGCGTCCACGTCCTTACCCGGCATGGACGAAAGCGCGGTCGCCGCGGCCTGGGCGGTGTCGCCCTCGGCATCGGCCGCCGCCTGGACCAGCGTGGCCAGCATCGAGGCGTCGCCCAACCGGCTTAGGGCCTGGAAGGCGGCGGGCCGCATGGCCGCGGGGCCCTTCTGGGCCAATGCGAGCACGGCCGGCCCGGCGGCCCGGTCGCCGCGATCGGCCAGGGCCTCGACCACCGCCGCCTGTTTCTCGGCCGGCAGCCCGGCCAACCGGTCCGCAAGGGCCTTGGTCAGATCGGCGCCGGGCATCTCGCGAACCAAGACCAGCGACAGACCGAACATCTCCGGGTCGTTGCTCTGGATCAGCTCGAGCAAGAGCGGCAGCCCCGCGGCCTCTCGGACGAGGATCGCGCCGCGCACGGCGGCGACGCGAGCGGCCTTGGGCACGTCGGCCGCGCGGATTTGATCGTACAGGGCAGCCGCCTCGTCGCGCCGGCCCGCGGCCGCC
>JANLFZ010000289.1:0-5404 GCA_024653385.1 Thermoguttaceae bacterium
TTACAGGCCCTTACCGTTCGACGGCCTGTCCCCGTTGTCGCGGCGAAGGAGCGCGAAAACGGGACTATCCCCGTCGGGCGTGCGCGTAACCCCGATGCGTGCCTCGCCCTTTACGGAAAGCGGTACTCCGGGTTCTTGGGGTCGAAATCACGATCCGAAAACCCTGGGTTCAGCACGATGTTCCGGTAGGTGTAGCTCTCGATCAACTCGGGCTCGCCCCCGGGCTGTTGCGGCCAGTCGTGCGCCTCGTAGTGCAGGGGAATGTTCCGCTGGCGATCCACGTAAACGCGAGCAAGGTGGAAGCGGAAATACTCGCGGCGGACCGGGTGGACCACCTCGACGCGCGTCGCGGGGCGGCCGTCGAACTCGACGTCGGCGAACGTCACCTCGCACTCGCCGTGGCCCATGTCGGCCTGCACGATCTCGATGATCCGCCGGCATAGGTTCAACAGCCCGATCTCGGTAATGGGATAGTGCTGTCGATCCATGGCGATGGGGCCCCGGGGATCGACCGAGACCGTGCCCAAGAGGCTGCCCGGGAAGTTCGTCGTGTGGCCGACGATCTTGTTGTTGTACTTGCCCTGGACGTAGATTCCCTCGGCGCTTTTGCCGCCGCCGGCGTCGAGCCGGCCGAGGTACACGCTGAACGGCTCGTGGCGGATCTTGACCACGAGGGTCTCTTCGAGGATCTCGCCCTTGTGCCGCTCGCGCTTGACCAGCGTGGCCGAATAATCCCGGATGTCGCGGTCGATGCGCGATTCGATCTTGCGAGCCAACTGGAGGGCGGGGTAGAGCGGGTGGCGTTGGTCGGCGTCGGCCAGGGGCGCGGGGCTTGCCGCGGGTCCGGGCACCGACGCCGCGCCTTCCGGCACGCTCAAAAAGCCGAGCCACCACAGGCACGCCGCCGCGGCCAGCCCCACCGCCGCCAGCGCGAGCAAGGTCGTGCGAAACCGCCTTCGCATGGTCTACACGTCGCAGATCGCGACGGCCTGCTCGAGACTCTTCAGGGCGTCGGGACGCTTGGGTACGAACTCCTGGCCCACGTAACCCTGGTAGCCGCTCTCGGCAATCGCCTGCATCAGCTTGCGGTAGTCGAGCTTCTGCGTGTCGTCGATTTCGTTGCGCCCGGGGTATCCGCCCGTGTGGTAGTGGCCCCAGCACTCGTGGTGCTTCTGGATGTCGGCCAGCGGGTCCTCCTTCATCATCGCCGCATGGTAGATGTCGTAAAGGACCTTGACCCTCGGCGAGCCCACCCGGTGGACCAACTCGACGCACCACTTGGTCGAGTCGGCCATGTAGTCCTTGTGGTCGATCGAGTTGAGGAACTCGAGGCACACGGTGATCTTCTTTTTTTCGGCGTAAGGGGCGATCTTCTTCAGGGCGACGACGCAGTTGGCCAGACCCTCTTGATCGTCCATGCCCTCGCGATTGCCCGAGAAGCAGATCACGTTCGGAAAGCCGGCGTCGGCCGCGGCGTCGATGGCCTTGCGGATGCCCGCCAGGCACTTCTCGTGGTGGGCAACACGATTGAGCCCCTTGGGGATGTTGTTGTCGGGGCTGGGGCTCATCGCGCAGACCAGCCCGTGTTTCTTGAGCGTGGGCCACTGGTCGGGGCCGACCAGTTCGATCGACTTGAGTCCCAGTTTCGCGCAGGCGGCGGCGAAATCGTCCAGGCTCATCTTCTTTTTTGTCAGGTAGCCGTTGTAGCACCAGAGGCAGACCGACTGCTTGATCCGCCCCGCAAGCAGGGCCGCGCCGGCCGATCGGCCAAGAGGCCAGGCCGCGCCGAAGGCCGCGGCCCCGGCCAGCGCGCCGAGCATCCGGCGGCGGGAGACGGGATGTCGCGACGCATCGGCAAGACGGTCGAATGCGGACATGGGATGATCCTCGTGGTTGGGTCTCGTTCCCGGCGCCGCGGTCCGGCCCCTTGCGGCCAGACTGCGCCATTGGCAATAGAGCATCTTTGGATCGTACAAGATCGCCGCGTCGGGGGCAATGGCCAAGGGCCCTTCGGACGGGGGCTACTCGTACTGGAGGGCGATCAGCAGATTCAGCCGGGCCGCGCGCTCGGCCGGCAAAATGGCCGCCGCCAGGACGATCACCAATCCCGCCGCGAACCCCCCGAGCAACAGCCCGGGATGGATCACGAAGGCGATCTCGTAGCCCAACAGCGGCACCATCGACTGCTTGATGAACCACGCCGAGCTGACCCCGGCCAACGTCCCCGAGATCAACCCCAACAGGCCGAGGATCGTCGCCTGGCCGAGCACCATCTTGCGCACTTGGCGCCGCGTCATGGCCACGACCCGCAACAGCGCGATCTCGCGGGTCTGCTCCAGGACGTTCATCGTCAGGGTATTGGCCACGCCGAAGCCGGCAATCAAACAGCCCAAGGCAAGCACGCCCCAGAGGCTCCGGACGACGCCCGTCATCACCGCGTCGAGCAGGGCGCTGAGTTCCGCCTCGTTGTGGAGCATCAGGCCGCGCGCCTCGGTCAGGGCCTTCAGTTGCCGGCCCACCTCGTCCCGCTTCTCGGGGTCCGCGCGCACGAGGAACACATCGACGCCCTCGACCGGCAGGATCTTCGCCGCCGAGGCGCGCTCGAGATACAGCACGTTGCCTCCCAGCGTGTACTCGATCGCCGTGCCGGCGATTTGCAGACGTTTGGGACCGGTGCTCGTTCGGAGTTCGACCTGGTCGCCGGGCTTCAGGCCCATGCGGTGGGCGGGCACGGTGCCCAGCACGGTCTCGCCCTCGAACAGGCGCCGGCGCACGTCCTCCGGCTTGCCCTCGGCCAGGGCGATGGGAAGCGTGCCGGGATCGGTGAACTCGCGCACCACGACCGTCACCGGCGCCTCGCCGAGCTGTCCGTCGAGCACCGAGATCGTGTCGACGTTCGCAACGCCGTCGATTCGGGCGATCTCGTCGCGCAGGTTCTCGGGCATGGGGACGGGCCGCCCCAACTCGGTGTTGAGGAACATCGCGCGCACGAAGAAGTCGCCCACCATCGTGCGCCGGTACCACTGGCGCACGTCTTCCACGTTGTTGATGATGGTCGTGCCCAGGCCGATGCCCGTCGAAATCGCGATGAACAGCACTCCGGCGGTCAGGCCGGTGCGGGCGCTGCGCCGCAAGAGCTGCACGCATCCCAGGCGGCCTTCGACGCCCAAAAGCGGCCGCAACAACGCGGCCAGACGCGGGGCGATGGGGCGCAGGAGGACGGGAAAGGCGGGAACGAAGCACACCAGAAACACGATGCCCGACGGGATCGAGTACTCGGCCGGCGCCCACCCGAGGATGCACGCGACGAGAACCACGCCCCCCAGGGCACATGCGGCCAGGCTCGTCCAGACGATTCTGCGCGGCACGTCGGCGCGGTCGACGCTGACGACCGGGCGGATTCCTTCCAAGGGCGGGATTCGCCCCGCGATCCGCGTCGGCAGCCACGCCGCGGCCAGCGACACCAACGGCCCGACGAGGGCCGCCAGCACGAACGGCCCCGCGGAAAAACGGAGCGGAGGCGGCGCGGCCCCTTGCGCCTGCGCGATCGCTCCGAACACGAAGCGGGCGCCCAGCATGCCGGCCACACACCCCAGCGCGGTTCCGACCAGCCCCAAGACGAGGGCCTCGCCGAGGATCATCCGGCCGATCTGCCGCCGCGTCGCGCCGATCGCGCGGAGGATCGCCAGTTGGCGCCGCCGCTCGCTGAGGTTCATCAACAGGGTATTGAGGATGATAAACACCCCCAGCACGACCACCAGGGCCGAGCCGAAGTTCAAGCCGTGCTCGGCCATCCGGAGCGAACTGCGCGGCACGCGGCTCCGCGCGGCCGGGGTTCGGACCGTCAGGCCCTCGGGCAGCCGGCCCGTCACCTCGCGCGCGACGGCCTGCTCATCCGCCCGCTCGTCGAGCACCAGGCCGATGGTGTTCACGCGGCCCCGGAGATTGGACCATTCTTGCGCCACGGGCAAGGGGAGAAACACCGCCCCGGCCTGGCTGAAGCCCGATGCCCCGCGCGGGGCCAACAGCCCCACGACCGGTACGGATCGGGTAAAGGGCCTGGTCTTGGTGCGGAGGCGCACCTCGTCGCCCGGGCGGATTCCCAAGGCGGCGGCCATCCCCGCGTCGAGCAGGCACCCCGGCGCCTGGTCAAGGTAGCGCCCGTCGACCAGATCGGCGTCGCGAAGCTCGCGGTCCTTGGCCAGATCGATCCCCAGGACCATCACCCGAATCTGGGCGCCGCGATGCAAGAGCGTGGTGAGCCCCTGCCACGTCGGCACCGCCGCCCGGACCCCCGGCACGCGATCCAGCTCGGCCACGAGGGTTTCGGGAAAGCTGCTGCCGTCGACGGCCGCGACCTCCAGCGCGGCGCGGCCCGCCAGCGTCCGGTACATCTCCTCGTAGGCCAGGTGGGCGTTGTCGATGGCGAGGCTGACCGACAGCACGGCCGCCACGCCCAGGACGATGCTCAGCAGGGTGAGAATCGCCCGGCCCGGACGCCGCTTCATTTCCTTGCCGACCAGGCGCGCGAGGATCATCCGACAGGTTCCCTCCGCAATTCCCGGAGCGAGGCCTTCGACGAGAGGTCCAGATCGGTCTGGATGCGCCCGTCGCGCAGGCGGATGACGCGCCCGGCGTGAGCCGCCACCTCGACGTCGTGCGTCACCATGACGATGGTGTGTCCCTCGCGATCGACCAGACGGCGCAAGAGCGTGGTCACCTGGTAGCCGTTGGCGCTGTCGAGGTTGCCGGTCGGCTCGTCGGCCAGAAGCAACGCCGGCCGGATCACCAAGGCCCGGGCGATGGCGACGCGTTGTTGCTCGCCCCCCGACATCGCGCTGGGAACGTGCGTGCGGCGCTCGGTAATGCCGACCGCCGCCAGGGCCTCGGCGGCGCGGGCGCGGGCCTCGGGGCCCGGCACGCCGTCCAGTTCCAAGGGCAGCGCTACGTTCTCTTCGGCGGTGAGCGTGGGCAAGAGGTTGAACGACTGAAAGATGAACCCGATGCGCTGGCGCCGGAAGCGGGACCGCTGGTCATCGTCGAGCGACGCCAGATCCATGCCGTCCAAGAGAACCCTGCCGCTGGTCGGGACATCGACCCCGCCCAGAAGGTGCAAGAGCGTGCTCTTCCCCGAACCCGACGGCCCCATGATCGCCAGGAACTCGCCGCGTGCCACTTTCAGGTCGATGCCTCGCAGCGCTTCGACGGCGCTTGCGCCCTCGCCGTACGTTTTCCTGACGTCTTGTGCTTCCAGCACGCACATGCCCAAGTTCTCCGGGACGTGGTCTTTGGAACCTGGCTAGTTCTCTTTCGCCGGCTTTCGGCTGCCGACGTAGGGGCAGCGGTCCCAGAAGTCGGTCTCTCCCTTGGCCCGCGGATCGCCGGTCTCGGCCATCCACCGGTC
>JANLFZ010000289.1:5414-7874 GCA_024653385.1 Thermoguttaceae bacterium
GGCGCGAAGCCGTTGTTGCGCATCCGCGTAGCGGGGCTGGCCGGCGACGTTGTCCAACTGGCCCGGGTCCTTGGTCAGGTCGTACAGCTCCTCGGCCGGCCGAAGCCCGAACGCGAAACGGAAGAACGGGGCGATGGCCGGCTCGTCGCGCCGGGCGAGAATCTCGGCCTTGGAAGGCGAGCCGTCGACGTCGCCAAACCGGCCGGCGACGCTCACGAAGTCGCCATCGCCGGCCGGCCAAAGTGCCGGGCGCAGATTGCGGATGTAAAGGAACTCGCGCGTGCGGATCGCCCGGCAGGGATAGCTCTCTTCGCCGGGCCGGCACACCGCGTGGCGCTCGCGCTCGGTGAACACGCACTGGCGGCGCGGATCGACCCGGCCCGACTTGCCCGAAACCAACACGTCGAGGAAGCTCCGGCCGGTCATCTCCGGCAGGGGTTCCAGTCCCGCCGCTTCGAGAAACGTCGGGGCCAGGTCCGTCAGGCTCACGAAGTCGTCGACCACCCGGCCGCCGGGCACCCGCGCGGGCCAATGGACCACCAGCGGCACGCGCGTCCCGGCGTCGTACAGCGTGGCCTTGGCGCGGGGAAACGGGATGCCGTTGTCGCCGGTCACCACGATCAGCGTGTCGGCCAAGCGCCCGGACTGCTCCAAGCGATCGACGATCCGCCCCAGATCGCGGTCGAAACGCTCCACCTCGGCGTAGTAATCCAACAGATCGCGGCGCACGACGGGCGTGTCGGGCAAGAAGGGAGGGACGCGGACCTGCTCGGGCTTCATCCCCGATTTGATGCCGCTGTCGCGATCATACGGGCGGTGGGGATCGACGCTGCCGAACCAGTAGCAGAACGGCTTGCCTTCGGGCACGGTGCGGAGGAACTGGTCGAAGCTCTTGAACGCCGGGCCCGCCGGATTGCGCGTGCGGCCGGTGCCCTGGATCGTGCCCGGCCCCCACCCCTTGCCCTGAACCCCCACCACATACCCGGCCCGCTCGAGCACGTCGGGATAGACGGTGAACTTGCCGGGCAGGGTGCTCCAGAGGTTCGCGCCTTCCTCGAGCCGGTGGATGGCCTGACCCGTCAGGATCGCGCCCCGCGACGCGGTGCATGTCGGGGCGGCCACGAAGGCGTGTTCGAAACGGACCCCCTGCCGGGCGAGGCGGTCGACCGTCGGGGTCTTCACCACCTGATCGCCGTACGCCCCGGCGTGGGGCCATCCCCAATCGTCGGCGATGGCCAACAGCACGTTGGGACGCCGCGCCTCGGCGGTCGCCCCCAGGCCATTTGCACCCCAAGCGGCCAACGTCACCGCGACCATCGCGGCGACCCTCACGAGAACGTTGCTGCGCATGGGGTTGGGTCCTTTCGGCGCCGAGTCGAGGCCAGACCGCCAATCTGTCCCCGCCGGGCAGACCGGCAAGGGAGTCACGCGGCCCTGATTCATCGTATCGCTTGCCGCCGCGCTAGCCAACGCACCGGCGGGACAGTATGGTGAATCATTACGATTGATTGATCGTTTACATCCACCCTTGTTGACTTGCCTCTGCCCCCCCCATGCCCGCCTTGCGCGCCGTCGTCTTCGACATGGACGGCCTGATGTTCAACACCGAGGACGTGTACTACCGGGTCGGCGTGGAATTGATGCGCCGCCGGGGCCGGCAGTACACCAAGGAACTCAGCGATGCCATCATGGGCCGTCCGCCCCAGGCGTGCTTCGAGACGATGATCCGATGGCACGGCCTGGACGACGACTGGCAATCGTTGGCCCGCGAGTCGGAAGAACTCTTCCTCGACTTCTTGGACGACACGCTGGCCCCCATGCCCGGCCTGTTGGAGTTGCTCGACGCGCTCGAGGCGGCCGGCTTGCCCAAGGCCATTTGCACCAGTAGCAGCCGACGCTTGCTCGAAGGCATTCTCTCGCGATTCTCCCTGGAGCCCCGCTTCCGGTTCACCTTGACCGCCGAAGACATCGTGCACGGCAAGCCGCACCCGGAGATCTATCTGAAGGCGGCGGCGCGATTCGGCATCGACCCCTCCGAGATGCTCGTGCTGGAGGACAGCCAGACCGGCACGCGCTCGGCGGCCGCGGCCGGGGCCTTCGTGGTCGCCGTGCCCGGCGAACACAGCCAGGGGCACGATTTCAGCGCCGCGACGCTGGTCGC
This sequence comes from Thermoguttaceae bacterium, assembly GCA_024653385.1. GTDB lineage: Bacteria > Planctomycetota > Planctomycetia > Pirellulales > Thermoguttaceae > JANLFZ01. The sequence goes on from JANLFZ010000289.1 coordinate 7,576, forward strand.
GTCGGGCCTGGCGGACCCCCGGCTGTATGCGATCCTGGGTTTGTAACGGTCGGCTCATCCCACAGGAACTGGCTTCCGTCGCTGTAGTCGTCGAACGGGTAGTCGTTGACGGGAACGAGCGGATCGACCCAGTCCCAACGCAACTCGCTCCGCACGAGCACATTCGCATTGGGCGTGTAGTTCACGCCCAGCGAGAACTCCTGCCAGTGCGAAGGAACCGCGTTGAGCGAAATGCCCTTGGGATACCCCAGACCGGCGACGCGCACGCCGTCGTCGTCCGAGAACCATTCGTACCGGGC
>JANLFZ010000290.1:0-5184 GCA_024653385.1 Thermoguttaceae bacterium
CGCAAGCGCCCTTGCTCTCTCATGTTTGCCCAACTGATTGTTTTACAGGCCCTAAGCGGCGTTGCGTGATCCTGCGAGCGTTTGGGACGGCTGGTTCACTGCGGGCTTGGGCGCCCCGGGCCCAAGCGGCCACTTGCGCCGCCGGGGCCCTACGGCGCCTTCATCAGCGGCTTGCGCACGGCGTCGTGCAGCGCGTGGCAGTCGCGGCAGTGGTCCAGCGGCCCGGTCAGGTTCGCGTGCGTGGACTGGAACCGGTCGCGGCGGTGACACGCGAAACAGGCGTCCGACGGCTTGAGCGCCCCGACCTCCAGGCGGCCGTTCGTTTCGTGGGTGGCGTGGCAGCCCGAACACCGGCGCTGGGCGTTGATCGAGTGCAGGTAGTGGAGCGGCCAGTCTTTCGGCCCGTCGTGTTCCTCCTCGCTCAGGGCCACGACGAATCGGACGGAGCGGTTGCCGACGCGGATTTCGTGCGTCCCCGGACACAAGCCCACCTTGGCCACGCGGAGCGGCGGCTCGAACGGCTCCCAGGGCTGCGGCTGGCCGTCCACGTAAAGATCGCCCTGTCCTCCCTTGACGATCACGTGGAACGTTCCCACCATGAGGATGGCACGATCGGGCGGGAAGATGATTTTCCCGCCCGAGGGGCGCATCGGTTCGGCGCCGCGGTCTTCGCACACGACGACGCCTCCCCCAGTGGCGACAAGGCACCAAACCACGATGGCCCCAAGGGCCCAGGCCGGGCGAATTGTCGTGCGGCCCGCCATCATCCAACCGCTCCCACTCTGCCAGAGCCGTGTTCTTTGACCACCGCGCAGGCGACCTGCGTCGCATCGAGGCGCTTCTGCCGAGTGTACCGGCGCATGGCCGCCGAATCAAGCTGCCGCTTCTCGGGCGGCCACGGGGCTTCTGGGATGGTTGCCGTGGTCGCGTGCGGCATCATAGAATACCGTCATGACTTCAACCTCGACCGATCCGCTGATCTTTCTGCGGCGTCCTTCGCTCTCCCAAGGCACGCTCGTACTCGCGCTAAGCGGTTGGATGGATGGGGGCGATGTTTCGACGGGCACGGTGACGCGACTGGTGCACTTGCTCGATGCCCAGCCATTCGCCGAGATCGATCCCGAGCCGTTCTATCTATTCAACTTCCCGGGATCGATGGAGATCGCCGCCCTGTTCCGTCCCCACGTGGTGATCGAGGACGGACTCGTCGCCTCCTGCGAGATGCCGACGAACGTGTTCTCGGCCCACGAACCGGCGAACCTGGCGTTCTTCATCGGGAAGGAGCCGAATCTGCAGTGGCGGACCTTCGGGCAATGCGTGTTTCGTCTTGCCCGCGATGTCGGCGTGCGGCGAATCGTCTTTGTGGGCTCGTTCGGCGGGGCCGTGCCGCACACCCGCGAACCGCGGCTGTACGTCACGTGTTCCGACGCCGGCCTGTTGCCCGAGATGGACCAGTACGGCTTGCGCCGCAGCGGCTATCGCGGGCCGGGCTCGTTCACCAGCTACCTGATGTCGCGGGCCGGCGCCGAGGGGTTCGAAATGGTCTCCTTGGCCGCGGAGATTCCCAGCTATCTCCAGGGCACCAACCCGCGTTGCATCGAGGCCGTTACCCGGCGCCTGGCCAAGATGCTCAAGCTGCCGCTCGACCTGGCATCGCTCCGCGCGGCAAGCACCGAATGGGAACTCCAGATCTCAGCGATCATCGAGGAGAACCAGGAACTGGCCAACACCGTGCGGCAGTTGGAAGAGGCCTACGACACCGAATTGCTCCAGCACGAAGAATGACGCTTCGGCGGCGCCGGCAGGCGCCGCGCCAACGCCAAGTTCCGGCGGGCACTTCGGCCAGGCGGCATTGCGTATTCCGCCGGGAAGTCACGGCGCAGGCCGGATCTTGACCGCCACGTCGCTGGCCAGCGGGGGAACTCGAAGGGTCAACTTGCCGCCGCGGACCTCCGCAGGCTCGGTCCGGGCCACGGCGCCTTTCCACGTTTCCCACCACTCCACGCGATGGGGCCCGTCGGGCAGGCCCACCACATCGAGCGCAAACGCCCCCACGTCGCCGACCTTGCCCTGTCCGTGGTTGTACCAGCAACTTTCGCGGTTCTGGATCCACAGCATGGCCAGCCGTTGGGTCTTCATGCCGCACACCAGCACGTTGGGGCGGTCGAGCACCTTGCACCCGGTGAACGTGTACTTGGCGACGGCGACCCAGTCTTTGCCGAGGTTGTCGACGCGAATGCGGTGCCGGCCGGCGGGAACCTCGACGGCGACCTGTTCGTCGTAGGTCGTCTCCCAGAGCTTCCACTGCGGCCGATACACGCTCTTCTTGCCCAGCTTCTCGCCGCACGGCAGCGCCCGCTCCAAGGCCTGCCGGTCGTCGATCCAGATGCGGAGCAGTCCGGAGCTGGACACCGTATCGACGTGAACGGCGAACTTGCCGGGCTGGGGGTATTCGACGACGAATGTCGGCGGGTTCTTCAGATCGCGGTGGCCGTCGCCGTGGAGCAAGCGCAAGGGCAGCCGGTCGCCCTCGACCTGGCCGTCGCTTTGGAGCACGAACTCGTTGTGCTCGGGTTTGCCCCAGCGGTTCTGCGGAATGATGACCGCGTCGCGGGTTTCGGGCTTGCGGGCCTTGTCGACGAACTCGGGCGCGGTGGTATCGAGCCATTCCCACCGGGCCGTGCCCAGGGGTACGTCCTTGGTGAACCGCTCCAAGGCGGTGAAGTGGAAGTACAGGTTCAAGGGGTCGATATAGTTCTCGTGCCACCACGGCATGGGTCCGCCCGCGCAGAAGCTGAACAGGCCCGACCAGAGCCCGTTGTGGATCGCCCAGCCCTTGGGGTCCTTGTCGGCCGTGGTGCTGTGGCTGCGGATGCCGAACTCGCCGAAGATATGGGGTTTCTGGTAGCGCTTCCACTGGTGCAAGCTGTAGCGGCGGACCGTCTCGGCCACGTTGCCGTCGTCGTTGGTGTAACAGTGCGTCTGAACGAGGTCGATCGCCGGCAGGTCCCAGAACTGCTCGGGGCCCGTGTTGCTCCAGAAACTCGTGGTGATCAGGTGCCCGAACGGGTCGATGGCCCGCAGGTGCTCCGACATCTCCTTGTGCCACGCGAGCTGGATCGAGTCGGGCGAATTCTCCCAGCCCTCGAATTCGTTGCCGAATTCCCAACAGAGCACGTTCGTGCTGTAACCCCACCGCGCCACGGTGTAGCGGAGCCGCTTCTTGTAGAATCGCCGGGCCGTCTCGTCGGTGAACCAGTCGGCGGGCGTCTTGCACGGGCCGCCATTGCGGGCATTGAAGGGGTTCCGTTCCCAACCCCGCTCGCGGAAATCCTGGTGCGTATCCATGCACATCATGAAGTACATGCCGAGTTGCCGGGCCTGGTCGAGCACGAGGTCGATCCTCGCGGCCGCGTCCTGCCGGTACCAGCCGAGCCGGTCCATCCACTCGATGCCGAATCCGCCCGACGACATCCACCAGCGGTTGTAGTTCTCGCCCGCGCCGGCGAGCTTGCGCATGGCCTCGTCGCCGAGTTGCCCTTGGGTGTGGTAGATCGGCACGTTGTGGCCGATGGGAAAGAACCCCCGGCCGGTGTCGAATGCGAGGTAATGGGGATCGACCTTGCTTTGGCGCACGAAGCCGGGGTTCTGGCCGGCCACCGCCTCGAACGAGCCCTCGCCCGAGCGAACCTCGCCGCTTCGGTCGCCCAGGACCAAGCGCCACGTGTACCGTCCTGTCTCGCGGGGCGCGAACCGAACGGCCCAATAGCCCTCGCCGTCGGGCGCCATCGTCTCGCGCCCGTCCCGGATGTCGCGCTTCTGGCGTACCATGAAGAAACCGGGCACGCGGATTTCGGTGCCCGAGGGGGCGCGGAACACGGCGTCCAGTCGCACCTCGTCGGGGTCGAAGGGATTGTCGTACGTCGCGGCGAGGTCGACGCGCAACTCCAGCTTCTCGTACTGCCCGACCTTCGTGGCGCTCGGGACGACTTGTCCGATCGCCAGGCGCTTTCGCACGGGACGGAAGTCGCTCGTCTTGGGTTGGGCCGCAACCGCGTGGGCCGCCGCCAGCAGGCAGGCGGCAAGCATCAAGATCCGTTGCATGGTTTTCTCCCTGACGTGATGGAGGTCGGATGGGCAGTCGGTCGCGCCTAGTGCCCGGCCCCGACGCCGAACCGCATCGGCGGCGCGCCGCGCTGGTGGGCGCCCATGTCGGGCGCGGGGCCCGAAAAGTCGCTCGTGAAATTGGGGATCGCCACGCCGGCCCCGGCGCCGGGACTCGTCGGCGCCAGTTGGAACCGGCCGGTCTTGGTCGCCGAGTCGAATCCCGCCCCGGCCGCGTAGACCGGCTCGCCGCGCACGCCGTGCGCCTCGTGGCCCTTGGGCACCCTGCCGTTGTAAAGGTCGTAGTCGAAGTCGTTGTCGACATTCTGCCGGTTATTGCTGACGCTGTGGCCCGTTGGGGATCGCACGTGGAGGATGTTGTTGCGCGAGACCACGTGCTTGACGATGCGGTCGCCGCCGAGGCCGCCCTGGGGCAGCCACTCGTCCTCGCGGAAGATCGTGTTGTGGAAGATGTACATGTGCCCCGTCATCCACTGCTCGCCGCCGGCGTAGCCCATCTTCAGAAAGTACAAGCCCAAGGCGTCGCGGTCGCGCTGGCTGCGGCCGGCCACGTTTTCCCAGATATACAAAGGACCGATCGAACCGGCGGCGTTGCCGATGGCCATGAGGGTCTGGGTGATGTAGTTGCCCCAGACGCGCACATTGCGGCTGCCGCCTTCGACCTCCAGGCCGTCGTCCCAGCAGTGGCTGACCAGGTTGCCGTAGATGTCGGAATCGGGCCCGGGCGAGCCGCGGAAACTGCCGTTGCTGCCGCCGCCGATGCCGTCATTGTACATGTGGTCCAAGTCCGACCAGCACTCGTTGTAGCGGATCACGTGGTTGCCGGCCGTGTCGAACAGCGATATGCACTGGGGGCCGGTCGTGTGGCGGCGGAACCGTTCATCCCAAGGGTTCGTGGTCCAACGGGGATGGTGCAACTTGCAGCGCTGGACGATCAGACGCTCGAGGGTGCGGCTGCGCGAGAGGATGGCCGAGTCGTAATCGCGCCCGAAACCGGTTTCGGGATTGCGCCGTCCCCAGTCGGAGATGTCGCAATCTTCGATCACGATGTCGTGTCCG
>JANLFZ010000290.1:5194-7847 GCA_024653385.1 Thermoguttaceae bacterium
CGTCCAGATCGAGGGCGGACACGACATCGATCTGGACGGCGCCCAGAAGCCTGGCGCGAGTCGGTTCGCCCGCCCCGGCCCCCTTGAGCGTCAATCCGCGGACGATCACGTACGAGGCGTCGATGGTGACGCACTGGTCGTGCCGGTGACCGACGTCGATCGTTGCCCCGCGGCCATCGTAGAGGCGGTACGCGCCGGGCGTGCCCGACTCGCGGATCACTAGCGGCGTGTCGCGATCGGTCACGCGAACCGTCTGGCCGATCGGAAACCGCTCGCTCCAGGTCGACGCGGTCAGCCGCGCCCTGGTCGAGGTGCCGGCCAGCGAGAGTTCGACTTCGTAGGTGGTCCCGGGCGCGAGGCGGACGATGCTCCCGCGGTAGTCGGCCAGGTCCTCGTCGGTGCCGGGGATGGGGTGGTACCGCATGGGCAGGGCTTCTTTCCACGAAGGATCGCCCTGGGCACGGTAGCGCACGAGCACTTCCTTGTCGGCGGCCCCGCCGGGCGGCGACCAGTAAAGGCCCAGACAATGGAATGTGGGAATCGCTTTCGGCGCGTCGCCGACGGTCTGGGCACCCGCCCTCGCGGCGGCCAGCACGAGGATCGCAAGGGCCCACCGGTTCGAGGTCCGCATGGTCATGGAAAAACCCTCCTCCATCGGGACAGAAGCCTCGTTACCATTCCCGGGGACTGTCCCGATTTGCGCGGCGAAGGATCGCGAAAATGAGACTGTGCCCTTCGGGCGTCAAAATGCGGTCGCGGCGGTGGCCCCCGCGGGTCAGGGCTTCTTCCATAGGTCGATCGGCCGGGCGGCATCGCTCGGAAACGGCAGCGTCACCTTGCACCCGGTGCCGGCCGAGTGGTACGCGGCGAAGATCGCTTCGAGCACCGCGCGGCCGTCCTCGCCGGTTTCCAAGGGCTGCTTGTCGTTCTGCACGCAATCGACGAAGTGGGCCATTTCTTGCGGGAAGCCGTAGTTCCAGCTTTCTTCGTAGATCGTGAAGCTCCAGCCCTTGGTCGAGCCTGCCTTCTCGACCGCATAGTCGTACCCGCGGAGCGAATAGGTGACGATCGAATTGCCGCGGAGCAGGTCGGCAAAGGCGACGCCCTCGGAGCCGTAGACCTCGGCCCGGTCGTCCATGCCGCCGAGTTTGGTCCAGCTCTCTTCGGCCAGGGCCATGCAGCCCCCCTCGAACTCGAGGAGGACGAGCGCGTTGTCGTCGCCCTGGGTCTTGTCGGTGTGGACCTGGGTGGCCATCTGGGCATAGACCGAGCGGATGGGCGGCTTGCCGAGCATCCAGCGGAAGAACTCGATGGCATGGCAGCCCATGTCCAACGCGACGCCGCCGCCCGAGCGGTCGATGTCCCAGAAGTGCGGGGCGTGAGGGCCGTCGTGCTTCTCCAACTGTTTGAGTAGCGTCGGCTTGCCTAGGGCCCCGTCGTCCAAGAGCTTTTTCAATCGCACGTACTTGGGCGCGAAGCACAGTTCTTCGGCGTACATCAATTTCACGCCCGCCCGGCGGCACGCCTCGATCATCTCGTCGGCCTCGCGGAGGTTCAGGCATAGCGGCTTCTCGCAGACCACGTGCTTGCCGGCCGCGGCCGCCCGCACCGTGAACGAACAGTGCAGATGGTTCGGCACGCCCAAGACCACCAGATCGATCTCGTCCATCTCCAAGAGCTTCTGGTAGTCGGTCAGGTGGTGCGGGATGCCGAACCGCGCGGCCAGGGCCCGGGCGTGGCCCGGGGTGGGCGACGACACCGCGAACAACTCGGCCTGCGGCACCGACCGGAACGCCTCGGCATGGATGGTCGAGATGAATTGCGAACCGACGATCCCGACGCGAACGGGTCTTGCCATGGGAAATCCTCCGAAAACCCTGAGGGCCTGTGCAACCGGACGTGGGTGCGGCGTCGCCCGGCCAGGGTTCCACAGGCTCGAACCCGCCCCACGCAATCGACGTGATAGCACACCAGCCCGCGCGCCGCAACCCGCGCGGGCTGGTTGACTCTCGACCGCCCAGGCCGTATGGTCTACTCGCAAGCGCCGCGGCCCGCGGGTGTGGCGGTCTGCTGGAAAAGCGATTCCGAGGATTCCGAACGTGCCTGCCGGTTTGAGCCTTCAACTGACTCCCTGGGACGCTGCCGTGTGCGGCGTCGTGCTGTTCGGCAGCCTGGCGGTCGGCCTGTGGCTGGCCCTGCGCGCCCGGCAGGCCCAAACCAGCGACGGATTCTTCCTGGCCGGCCGAACGCTCGTCTGGCCGGTCGTCGGGGCGTCGTTGTATGCCACGAACATCGGAGCGGAGCATCTGGTGGGTCTGTCGGGCGATGCCTACCGCTACGGGCTCAAGGCGGGCACGGTCGAGCTGACCGCGGCCATCTGCCTGGGCTTCGCCTGCGCCGTGCTCTTTCCCTATTACCTGCGGAACAAGGTATACACGATCCCCGAGTTCCTCGAAATCCGCTACAACGCCGCGGCCCGGATGTTCTTCTCGGGCCTGATGCTGGTGATCTGCATCATGACGAAGATGGCGTTTACCCTCTATGCCGGGGCGAAGGTGCTCAACGGCATGATCGGTTGGGACCTGATGACCACGGTGGCCGTGCTGGGGGCCCTCTCGGCCGCGAACCCGCCGGCGATCGTCACCGCGGCCGA
>JANLFZ010000291.1:0-1933 GCA_024653385.1 Thermoguttaceae bacterium
CACCACCGCGTCGGCGGCGCGGTACGCGGGGCCAGCCTGGAGCCACGGGCCGGACCGCGCATGGACCTGCACGCCGACCCGCGCCGGCCCCTCGGCCACGCGCACGGTCCACGCCGCGTTTTGCTCGTCCGCCGAGCGGATCTCGCGCCAGGGCGCGTAGACGACCCGCTGGAACGCCTCGCGTCCCTCGGGGCCCACCAGGCGGTACTCGCGCCGCCGGTCGAGCAAACCGGCCTGCTCCTCGGGCTTCTTGCCGCCCAAGGCGGGGTCGATCCGCAGCCGGGCCCGCATCTCCGCCGGCACCCGGCCCGACAGACGCAGCTTCTCGTAGCGGGCGATCAGGTCGAGGATGTCTTGGGTGAACGGGTGGCGCGAGGCCGCCGCCACCGAGACCTGGAACGACATCGACGAGTCGTACCCGATCGTCGCCCCGAGGATGTACTCGTACTGGTCGAGCGTCGAATCCGGGTCGTAGCCGTAGTACCAGCCGATGTCGAGGGGCATTCCATCGCGGGCGAGCGAGTCGAACCACGGCGACCGCTCGTCGAGGTAGCCCTTCAGGTCGCCGTGCCCGTCGGCCGACGCACTGCGGGCCATCAGGTGCCACGAATAATGGCTGTAGCTGCTTCCCTGGAGCAGCATGTCCTTGTTGGCCAACTTGTCGTAGAAGGCCTTCTGGAGCCGGGCGTTGTAGTACCAATGGTCGCCCTGGAGCTTCTCCGACCCGTCGAAGTAGATCATGTCGATGCCGCAGGCGTTGGCGACCTTGGCGAAGTTCGTGGTCACCTCGTCCAACAGCGACGTGTCCATGTCGAACATGTGGTAGCCGTAGGACCGCAGCAGGTGCCAGACGCGGTCGCCCTTCTTGTGCGCCGCGGACTTCGTGCCCAAGTGGCCGCGGCGGCACTCGGCGAACCCGTAGGGCGGCGTGGTCGAACGCTTTCCGTACCAGATCAACTCGTCGCCCACCTGGAGCACCGTGCCGTCGCCCATGTAGCCGCCGTCTTCCGCGGGGAACTTCTCGGGGGCCTCGGCCGTGGGCAGGAAGGCCGCCTTGGCGTCGATGTCGGCAGCCAACTCGGTCGTGGCGGCTTTGACCAGTCGCGGATCCGGCACGGGCGTGAGGTACGGGTCGGGCGGATAGATCGATGGGCCGAGAAAGTGCAACCCCACGCGGAACCCCGCCTCGTTGAACCGCCGAATCGTGCGACGCAGCCCCTCGACGCCGTCGGGGAACCGGTCGCGGTCGACCTCGTAGTGCCCGGTCGAGCGGCACCACGACTCCTGTCCCAGTAGAATCATGTGGAACCCGCCCCGCCGCGCGATCGCCAGGGCCTCGTCGAACTGCGACTCGCGGAAGTCGGTCAGGAAGAAATACGACCGCTTGATCCACGGCGAACGCTTGTTCCACACCCCGCCGGGCCGCGGGCTGGGAACGCCCGCCGCCTGCTCGAATCGCTCGACCGTGCCGAGGAACTCGGCCTTGGGGCACGCCAGCACGCCGAACGCGGCCGGCTCGAGGCCGTAGCGTTTGAGCGTCTCGACGCACAGCGAGCGCGCCGGCGCGGCCCATAGCGGCGAGTCGCGCGACTCGAAGTCCTCCAGCAGCACCGCCTCCGTCTTGCCGTCGCGCTCGACAATCGCCTCGACGTGGTCCACCAGGCACTCGACGGTCTGGTTGGCCGGCATGCCGTTGTAGTAGAAATTGATCGCGGCCACCCGGTCGTACCGCAGATTGTTGAACGGACTTTCGGCCACGGTCACGTGGCGCCAGCCGGTGAAGTCGATCGGCACGTAAGTGTCGCGATACCCGCCCCGGCCGTCGTAGAGCTGGATCTTCAGTTGCTCGCCCTTGCCGTCGCCGAGGATCCAGGCGCGAATCGCCTTGCAGCCGCGCAGGTCGATCGGCCGGGGAAAGCCCCTGCCTCGCATG
>JANLFZ010000291.1:1943-7815 GCA_024653385.1 Thermoguttaceae bacterium
GCCACCTGCAACCAGACGCCCGGCGGCTGGTTGCAGGTGGCGGCAAATCGCGCCGCGGCGCGTCCGACCTTGGCCTGGTCGGTCTGGACGAACTCGTGCTTGCAGCCGGCCCGATCGCCGCGCGCCGCGCCGCTGTGCTCGGACCACGCGTGGACGTTAGGCTGGGCTGCCATGACCGCGGCCACCCACGGGCCGGCCCAGGCCGAGTTGAGCGATCCGCCCACCTGCGCCCCTTCGGGCAGGGCCAGCCGGAAGAGCCCCAAGCGATCCACTGGAGCGTCGGCTTCGAGTTTCGCCAGGCGAAGGACGACGAATCCGGGCTGCCGGGCGACTGTGAACTCGGCCACGCTTCCGCCCTCGAACGCCACGCGGAGCCGATCGCCCGCAAGTCGGACCGATTGCGCCAGTCGCGTGCCGGCGTCGGTCTCCAGGCTAAACGCCGGCTGGCCGGTCTGAGGCCACGCCGTCCCGTCGGCGAACACCAGCGAGGCGACCGATCCGCGGTCGTCGAGCGTCAGCCGGGCGCCGGCCAGATCGAACGTCACCTCGGCCCGGCAGGGCTGCGCGGCCATCGCCAACAAGAGAAGGTGGCAGACGCCGAGGCGGCCAAATCGAATGGGCAAGGGAACCATGGTTTGTCCTGCTTCTCTTGGAACTGCAATGTCGGGGTAACCGCTCATGGGGACTGCCCGATTTTCGCGGCGACGGATCGGGAACATGGGACTGTCGCCTTCGGGCGTGCAATCGGATTCACGTGCCCGACGCGGGTCGGGTGTCTTTCGGGAACAGCACGGCGAACGCGGCCACGCAGACGGCGCACAGGGCGGCGCAACTGAGCCAGATGCCGGTCCAGTCGTAGATCGGGTTGTCGCCCGGCACCAGGATGAACCACTCGCCGACCTGTCCGCCGACAAAGCCGCCCACGAAGAACCCGAGGGCCAGGATGAACGTGCCGTAAAGCGTCTGCATGCTGCCGCGGATGTCGGGAGGGGCGATGCGGTCGACGTACATGTAGCCCACGGCCAGGAAGCACCCGAAGCACAGCCCGTGCATTGCCTGCCCGGCGCCCGCCAAAATCAGTTTGCCGGCGAAGGGCGGGTCGAGGCTGAAGACCACGGCGAACAACAGGCATCGGACCATGTAGGCTGCCGCGCCGACCACCAGGGTCCACTTGAAGCCGAGGCGTTTGAGCACCAGGCCCAAGGCGGCCAGCACGCCCAACTCGCAGATCTGCCCGATCGAGGCGATGCTCTGCTCCTTGGCGCCCCATCCGCCCGTGTCGAGGATCGCCCGCAAGAACGGGCTGTTCCACACGAAGAAGAACTGGTGGGCGATGGAGATGAAGAAGCTGACGACCACCAGCACGAGGAAGTCGCGGCGGCGGAGCATGGCGATGACCGCTCCCGGTGCGTACTTGCGCTCTTCGTGCTGTTGGGGCGGCGTCGGGGGGAGCGTCAGGCAGTAGCCGGCCATGACGATTCCGGCGATTCCCGACAGGGCAAAGACAATGCCCCGCGCGCGGTCCAGCTCCGAACCCTCCAGACCGTAAAGCCACCAGAACTCGACCAGGTAGGCGGGCACAATGAACCCCAGCGTGCCGAACAGCCGGACCCAGGGGAACTCGAGGTTGCTGTTCTTGAGATGGCGGAAGGCCAGCGAGTTGGCCAGCATCATCGTCGGCACGTAGAGCACCGAATAGAGCGTGCCGAGGAGGATCACCGGCCAGACCTTGGTCTGCGCGAACAGCACGAGCATCAGCGCGCCCCCGACGAGGTGGCAGAACGCCATCACCCGCTCGGTCGCGAAAAGCCGGTCGACGAGTTGCCCAACGATGAACGGCGCCACGATCGGCCCCACCGACAGGGCAGCGCTGAAGATGCCCACCTCGAGACTCGAAAACCCCAACGAACGCATGACGTACACCGAGGCGACCGGCAGGTACGCGCCCTGCACGAAGTACTGGAGGAACATCATCACCGAAAGGCGCGACAATAGCGCCGGGGAGGAGCCGGTCGGCGATGCCGCGGTGGAAACGGTCTCGGTGGCCATAAGCGGTCCTCGCTTGGGGGCACGGGAAAATAGCCCGCCGCTTGCGCCGGCGATGCCGAGCAAGACGACCGGCGGGACAACGCGGTTTTCTCGAGGATTCCTGGGGAACGGGACGCTGGAGCCTCAGGGCGTCTTGGGTTTGGGTTCTGCGTCGAGCGGCCGAATCCAGATATTGCGGAACCGGACCGGGCACCCGTGCGCGCCGAAGGCGATCGGAGCCCGGGCCTTGACCGACTCGTAGCTGGCCACGCCCGCGTGCGGCGAGCCGCCATAAATCTCCTGGTCCCAGTGGACGAGGACGCCGTTGTGGAACATCGTGATGCGGGCGGGCGATTCGACCTTCCCGTCCTTGCCGAACTTCGGTGCCCGATACACGATGTCGTACACCTCCCATTCGCCCGGCTTGCGGCAAGCGTTCACCAAGGGCGGTGTCTGGGCGTAGATCGCGGCGGCCTGGCCGTCGGGGTAGATCTTGGTCCGGTACGAGTCGAAGATCTGCACCTCGATCGAACCGCCCAGGAAGACCCCGTTGTTCCCGTGATTCCAGACGCTCTCGGGCTGCTCGAGCGGCACTTGCCACTCGACGTGCAGTTGGCAACTGCCGAACTCCTGTTTCGTGGCCATCGGCCCCTCGGTGGCCACCAGGCAGCCCTCCTCGACTTTCCACTGAGTCGGCTGCCAGGCCGACAGGTCCTTGCCGTCGAACAAGACAATCGCGTCGGAGGGCGGCTGGTTCGGCCGATCGGACCCGGGGGCGCCGGGATCGACCTTCTTCGGCGCGGGCCGATCCGGATCGTGGACATGATACCCGGACCACGGCTGAATCGGCGTGTCCTTGTAACCGAACACGCCCGAGCCATCCTTGGCATGGACCACCTTGTGGGCCTGGCCGAAGGCCGAGAACGGCAGGGCGAGGATCGCGGCGAAGGCAAACAGTGCGAAGATGCGGTTCATGGCAGGCTTCTCCGAAAGAGCGGAACTCGTCAGGTAATTCCCCGACCCATACTAACCCGAAGCGCCAGCGAGGGCAAACGTCCGGGGCCCTCGCTGGCGCGTCGGGTTAGTGTCCGGGGCCCTCGCTGGCGCTTCGGGTTAGTATGCCGAACTTGTGGATCGTGGTCTGTCGATAGGTCTCGCCCGGCCGAAGGAGGGTCGAGGGGAACTTCGGTTCGTTCGGCGCGTTGGGGAAGTGCTGCGTCTCGAGGCACAATCCGCGTCGATTGCCCGTGTAAAGCTGCACGCCCGGTTGCGTGGTCCAGACCTCCATGGTCCGGCCGCTTTGCGGCTCGGTGACCATCGCCGCGCGCGAAAGCCGCTCGGTGGGCTTCTTCGTGAGGACATAGCAGTCGTCGTAGTGCTTGCGCGGCACCTGATCGGAGCGCGAACCGATGGTCATGGGCCGGGTGAAGTCCATGGGCGTGCCGCGCACGCTGCGGATCTCGCCCGTGGGGATCAGGAACTCGTCGGCCGGCAGATAGTGGTCGGCCTCGAGCTGGAGAACGTGGCCCAGCACGTCCCGGCTCTCCGCGCCGGCGAGGTTCCAATAGGCGTGGTTGGTGAGGTTCACATGGGTGGGCTTGTCGGTCGTGGCGGTGTAGTCCATCACCAACTCGTTTTCGTTGGAGAGCTTGTAGACCACCTGGACCTGAAGCGTGCCGGGATAACCGGCCTGGCCGTCGGGGCTTACCAGCGACAGGCGCACGCCGGCCGCTTGCGAGTCGGCCCAGGGCTCGGCCTTCCATACCAGCGCCTGGAACCCACGGCGACCGCCGTGGATGTGGTGCTTGCCCATGTTGCGTTCCAGCGAGTACTCGACCCCGTCGATGACGAACCGCGCCCCGGCAATGCGGTTGGCGTAGCGCCCCACCACGGACCCGAGGAGCGGATGCCCCTTGAGGTACTCGGCCAGCGTGTCTTTGTGCAGGGTAATGTCGTCGAACTTCCCGTGGCGATCGGGGGCACGCACCGTGACGAGCGTGGCCCCGAGGGTCATCACGCGCGCCTCCAGACCGGAGGCGTTCCGAAGCACGTACAGGTCGACCGTCTCGCCCTCGCCGGTCTTGCCGAAGGCTTCCTTGCGCACTTCGGGCGATCGGGATTCTCCGGCCAAGACCCACGCCCCCGGTGTGGCGTGCCCGAGGCACTCCACCAGCCACGCCAAGAACCACCGTGAGGCCGGGTTCGATGGATGTTCATGTCCGAATCCTCTCTGCTTCCTGCCGCGTCGCACGGTATGATGGAAAGGGCCGACCCACGGGATCAAGCCGCTTGTTCTTGGCGATCCCTAGCGTACCACGCGGCGCGGCGGCGTCAAGCCGAGGATATGTCCCCAGTGTTCGATCGCGAGGGCCTGCTGCAATGCCCGGGAAATTGTCGCCCCAAAGGGCCAGTCGAGAGATGCTTCTGCCGATTCGGTGGCCGATCGTATGGGCAGCATTGCTTCACGTCATGCCGCTTTGCGCCGCCGAGTCGCCTCCGGTCCGGCCGGTCGACTACGCGATCGTGGTCACCGGGAGCGAGATCCTGGCCGGCGCGTACGCCGACACCCATACCCACTTCATTACTCGGACCTTGCATCCGCTGGGCTGGCACTGCGCCGGGTCGATCACGGTGGACGATCGGGCGGAAGACATCAAGGCCGCGCTGCGGTTCGCGGCCGGCAAGGGTCGTCTGGTGATCGTCACCGGCGGCTTGGGTCCGACCGACAACGATGTGACCCGGCAGGCCCTGTCCGAGTTCACGGGCATTGCGCTGCGCGAGCATCCCGAGGCGCTGGCCGAGATGGAACGCAGGTTCAACACGCCCCGCGATCAATTGCGGCCGAACCTGCGCCGCCAGGTGCGCGTTCCGGAGCGAGGCGGGTACCTGAAGAACGCCAGTGGCACCGCGGTGGGACTGGTTTTCGAATCGCCCGAGACCGTCATCGTGGCCCTGCCGGGACCGCCGCGCGAGCTGCAACCCATGGTCCGCGACGAGCTGGTCCGGTATCTCCACCAGCGGTTCGGCACGCGGCTGCGCGGGGCCTCGCTGACGCTGCGGTTCGTGGGCCTCGGCCAGTCGCAGATCGACCACGCGATCAAACAGCATCTGGCGCTGCCGCCGGATGTGACGACGTCGTCGCAGTTCGAGGGGGGCCGGGTGGATTTCACCTTCTCGCTGCCCGACGACAGCCCGTCCGCCCGACGCCGGCTCGACGAACTCAAGCAGCAGGTCTTGGCGATCCAGGAACTCGGCGATTGCGCGTACGCGGTCGACGAAAAGACCACGTTGGAAGCCCACGTCGAGAGGCTCCTGGCAGCGCGTGGGGCGAAGCTCGCCGTGGCCGAGGTCGCCAGCGGCGGCAGCCTGGGCGCCGGGCTTGCCGGCGCCGACGGGGCCGGCAGTGTCCTGGCCGGGGCGTACCTGGCGCCGTCCGAAGATCGGCTCCGCCGGCTCCTCGCCGTCGCGGACGATGCCTGGTCGGCCGCGACACAAGGACCCGCGCGCCTCGAACTGCTCGCAAACGCCACGGCCCGCGCCACCGGCAGCCAGTGGGTGGTCGTCGTCGGCGAGGCTCGAGAGGACGCCGATGGAAGCCGCTACGTGGACGTCGCCTTCAAGTCGGCCGCGCGATGGGAACCGCAACGCATCGCGGTTCGCGGTACCGGCGAAACGGCCCGGAGCTACCTGGCCACGCAATTGCTCGATCAACTGCGCCGCCGTTTGCGATAGACACTCCGTAACCGTTCACGGGGACTATCCCGATTTTCGCGGCGAAGGAGCCTAATCGCCTGTAAAACAATAAGTTGGGCAAACATGAGAGAGCAAGGAAGCGCAAGCGCCC
>JANLFZ010000292.1:0-797 GCA_024653385.1 Thermoguttaceae bacterium
GGCGCGGTGACGACTACTCTTCGTCGCTTCGCAGCTTGGCCAGCACGCTGAAGTCTTCCAGCGTCGTGGTGTCGCCGGTCGTTTGCCGGCCGGCCGCGATGTCGCGCAGCAGGCGCCGCATGATCTTGCCGCTTCGCGTCTTGGGCAGGGCCGTGGTGAAGCGGATGTCGTCGGGCACGCAGAAGGCGCCGATCTCCTTGCGCACGTGGTCGCGGAGCTTCTTGCGCAGCTCGTCGCTCGGCTCGTACCCGGACGCCAAGGTCACGAACACCGCGACCGCCTCGCCCTTGATCTCGTGCGGCCGGCCGACGGCGGCGGCCTCGGCCACGGCCTCGTGGCTGACCAGGGCGCTTTCGATTTCGATGGTGCTCAGGCGGTGGCCGGAGACGTTCAGCACATCGTCGATCCGGCCCATGATCCAGTAGTAGCCGTCGGCATCGCACCGGGCGTTGTCGCCGCAGAGGTACTTGCCCTTGACGTCGCTCCAGTACTGGATCTTGTACCGCTCGTCGTCGCCCCAGATGCCGCGGAGCATGCCCGGCCAGGGCTTGGCGATCACCAGCCAGCCGCCGTGGCCGGGTTCGACGGGCTTGCCGTCCTCGGCCACGATCTCGGGGATGATGCCGGGCAGCGGCTTGGTGCAGCTCCCGGGCTTCAGGGGAATGGCGCCGGGCAAGGGCGACATCATGATCCCGCCCGTCTCCGTCTGCCACCAGGTGTCGACGATCGGGCAGCGCGAACCGCCGATCTTCTCGTAGTACCACATCCACGCCTCGGGGTTGATCCCCTCGCCCACG
>JANLFZ010000292.1:807-3083 GCA_024653385.1 Thermoguttaceae bacterium
GACAGATCGTGCTGGTCGACCCAGTGGTCGCCCCATTTGATGAACGTGCGGATGGCCGTCGGCGCGGTGTAGAGGATGTTGATCTTGTACTTCTCGATGAGCGACCACCAGCGGTCCTCGCGGGGCGCGTTCGGAGCGCCTTCGTACATGAAGGCAGTCACCCCGGCCGAGAGCGGTCCGTAGACGATGTAGGTGTGCCCGGTGATCCACCCCACGTCGGCGGTACACCAGAACACGTCCTCGTCGCGCACGTCAAAGACCCACTCGGTGGTCTTCTTGGCGTACAGGTTGTACCCGGCCGTGGTGTGCTTGACGCCCTTGGGCTTTCCGGTCGAGCCGCTGGTGTACAGGATGAACAGCGGGGCCTCGCTGTCCATGGGCTCGGCGGGGCACACGTCCGAGGCCTCGGCCATCAGGTCGTGCCACCAGAGGTCGCGGCCCTCTTTCATCGGCGCGGGATCGCCGACGCGCTTGAGCACCACGCACTTCTGGACCGTCGGCGACTTCTCCAAAGCGGCATCGACGTTGGCCTTCAGGGGCAGCTTCGCCCCGCGCCGCCAGCCCTGATCGGCCGTGATGATCAGCTTGGCCGACGCATCGCGGTTCCGCTCGGCAATGGCCTCGGACGAAAACCCGCCGAAGATCACGCAGTGGATGGCCCCGATCCGCGCGCAAGCGAGCATCGCGATGACCAACTCGGGAACCATCGGCATGTACATCGAGACCACGTCTCCTTTGCCGATGCCGAGCTTCTTGAGCACATTGGCGAACTTGCAGACCTCGGTGTGGAGCATCTGGTAGGTGTAGACCCGGGTGTCGCCAGGCTCGCCCTCCCAGATCAAGGCCGCCTTGTTCCGGCGCGGCGTCGAGAGATGCACATCGAGGCAATTGTACGAGACATTGGTCTGGCCGCCCACGAACCACTTGGCGAACGGCTCATTCCATTCCAGAACCTTGTCGAACGGCTTGAACCAATGGAGTTCCCCGGCCATTTTGCCCCAGAAGCCCGGGATGTCAGCAGCCGCCTCCTTCCAGAGTCTCTCGTACTCCTCCATCGACTTGATTCGCGCCTTGGCCGAGAACTCGGGCGAGGGAGGGAATAGCCGCTCCTCTTTCATCACGTTGACGATCTGACCGCCTCGCGGTTCTGACATATCGACCTCTCCGGCTCGCTGTGCGTGGTATCACCGTGCCCCCGTCTGGGGCCATCAAGAAAATCGCAGTCTAAGAGAAAAGCCCCCGATTGTCAACGCGCACCCCGCCGCCTGGGGGAAAGGTCCTGGGCGGCCCCTAATCTGGCATGGCCCCACCGACCATTCGCCGCTATGATGTCGCCCCGCGTACCCATGCGGCACATCAGCCGCAGGCCAACGCCAGGGTCAAGTCACCTCGTCAAGTTCGATCCAGTCTGGGTGGCACTATGGGAAAGCACGATCGGCTTCGCAATCGAAATCCCCGGGAAGAAACGGGTCAACGGGAATACGAGGAATATGGAGAAAACCAAGAAGAATACATAAACCAGTCAGACGAAGATCCCCAAGCCGAGGACAATGACCCCTCGCCCCGAACCCCCGGCATTCTGGCGGGCAAGGAGGTCAAGATCGGCCTAGCAGTCATTGCGGGTTTGCTCGTCCTGTTGGGGGTTGTCGCGTGGAGCCGGATGGGGCCCTCGGACGACGCCTCGGAGCCCACGCAGCCGATCGCGGCTTCGGTCGGTTCCGAGAAGGCCGCTGCCAAGGACGAGAAACGACCTGCCTTTCCAGGCCCATCCAAGGCGGCCCAAGAGCTGACGGCATCCGACCCGTTCGCATCGCGTTCCGCATCCACCAAGAAGCCGATCGAGAACACCCCTCCGTGGGGGTCGCCGGGGGACTTGGCGGCCAAGCGCGGCCAGAACGACCGGGTTGCCCAATCCTCGCCACCGAGTTTCATGCCGAAACCGAGCGAGCGGTTTGGCGATAGACCGAACGGGTCGATTGCGACCGGCGCCGGAACGCCCGCCACAAACCCATTGCCCGCCGAACCCACCGGTGGCGAGGTGACGGTCGGCGAGGGGCCGGGCCTGGATCCCTTCCGCAGCCGTCTGGCGCCGCCAGCGGGTCGGTCGGAGACCAACGGCATCGCGGCCTCAACCGCGGCGCCGCCGCGCACGTCGGCCTCTGCCGATCCCTTCAGACAACCGGCCACCACCTCAGAGAATCCTCTTCGCGGAAGTTCGACGGCGGCCACGCCGGGTCCCTCGCCGAGCCTGCCCAGAGAACCGATTGCGGTCAGTC
>JANLFZ010000292.1:3093-7808 GCA_024653385.1 Thermoguttaceae bacterium
CCGCGACCCGGCCGGCCGAGACGTCGCTTGCGGGCGCGGCCCCGCCGCGCGTGCTTTCGGCCGCGGATTCGCCACGCCAGAACGCAGCGCCCGTAACCATCGCATCGGGGCGCGCGGGAGGGCGGGTGTACGTGGTTCGAGAAGGCGACACGCTTTACGACATTGCCCGAACCGAATTGGGCAAGGCCTCGCGATGGGGCGAGATCTACGACCTGAACTGGAACCAGCTAGGAAACCGGCTCGACGGTCTGACGCCCGGCATGAAACTCGTGTTGCCTGCCGACGCCGCGTCTCAGCCGGAGGTGATGACGCGCAATCCCGGACCGGCTACCGGTTCGAACGCGACCTTGCGGTAGGCGCATGAGCCGCTCCAAACGCCCGCGACCGGTCCGTCCGGCGAGGATTGTCTCCGGGGGACAAACCGGGGTGGACCGCGCCGCGCTAGACGTGGCGATCGAGCTGGGCATCGCGCACGGCGGTTGGTGCCCCCGCGGCCGGCTTGCGGAAGACGGCCCCATCCCGGCCTGCTACCAGCTCACCGAGACCGACTCGCCCGAGTATCCGGTCCGTACCGAGCAGAACGTGCTCGATTCCGACGCCACGCTGATTCTTTGCCGTGCCCGTCCGACGGGCGGGACCGAGCTGACGCTTCGCCTGGCCGAGCGTCACGGCAGGCCGGTGCTCGTGGTCGATTTGGCGGCGCGGCCCGACGTGGGAAAGGTCCGCCGCTGGGTCGCCCGCCATGCTCGGGGCACGCTGAACGTCGCCGGGCCGCGCGAAAGCCAGTCGCCGGGCATCGCCGCGCACGCGGCGGAGTTCCTGCGCCGGGTGCTGGGGTGAGATCGCGGGCGCTCCACGTGATCCGCGCCTGACGGCCTCGACTCGCCTCGACTCATTACGGCGACTTCGGTTTGACCTCAAACTCAAGTTTGGCGCGGAAAAAGCACACCTCGAACTCCATGAAGAAGTTCGTCTGTCCCAAGATCACCGGCACCTCGTCGGTTTGGGTCCATGCGAACGCAAGCTCCACCGCTGGGAAGGCCTCGATTACGCCGGTGACGATGACTGCACGAGCCGGCACTCTGGCTAGGCTGCCGGTCAAGTAAACCGGTATCGATTGATCTTCCCACACGAAACCAAGCTGCAAGCCGGCCCCATAAGGCAGCACATTCACCGTGGAACCGGTGTCCAACAACCCTGAAACCGCGACCGATCGGGAGTCACGGATCAACGTGATAGGCAAGTAGGCCAATTGGCTCGAACGGGAACGGCCGGGGTCTCCAGCGCCGTAAGGAAAACGAACCGGGGGGTTCATCGCGATGCCCTGTGCTCATCCAGCAACTGCATCAATGTCTCCGCAGCATCGAATGCATTCAAGGGCGTCCAGACCGGGTAGTCGGCCTCTGCTTCTAACAGCGGCACCCCTTCCTCTCGGGCGAGATCTACCACAAGGTACTGCATCAGGCGGAGCTTATCGGCACGTGGGAGTGTTTTGACCGCGGGAAACAGCTCTGCAAGAGACATGCTTCGATGCTCCGGTTGGCAATCGGCCCGTTTCCGTAAGGCTATCGCTCCACGCCCTCGTCGTCAACGTGCCGCACTCCCCCCATGTCCTGTGTGCTTTGCGTCCTGCGGCCTACACCGCGAGCCATTGACGCCCCCGATCGCCCCGCCCACAATTGCGGGGCGAGGTATCGTTCGCCAGCAACAGAAGCGTCCGCTCGTCCCGTCCAGGAGTCATGCCATGTCCCGATCGCTCCGCACCGCGCTTGGGTTGTTCGTCGCGGCCGCCTACGTCGCCTCGGCGGCCGGCGCCGAACTCGAGTTCCGCCGCCTGCCGGTCCGCCAGTACCGCGACCAGATGAAGGCCGGTTGGATCGGCCAGATCGCGGGCGTCGCATGGGGGGCCCCGACCGAGTTCAAGTTCAAGGACCAGATCATGCCGCCGGAGGCCATGCCCGCGTGGAAGCCGGCCATGATCAACAACGCCTTCAACCAGGACGACCTGTACGTCGAGATGACGTTCCTTCGTTCGATGGAGCAATACGGGCTGGACGTTTCGATTCGCCAGGCGGGCATCGACTTCGCCAACAGCCGCTACCCGCTGTGGTGCGCCAACCGAGCCGGGCGCACGAACCTCCGCAACGGCATTGCCCCGCCCGACTCGAGCCACCCCAAGTTCAACAAGTGCCCCAATGACATCGACTATCAGATCGAGGCCGACTACTCGGGCCTGATCGCGCCGGGGCTGCCCAACACGGCGATTCGCCTCGGCGAGAAATTCGGCCGGCTGATGAACTACGGCGACGGGGTCTACGGCGGTCAGTTCGTCGGCGCGATGTACTGCGAGGCCTTCTTCGAGTCCGATCCCGTCAAGCTCGCCGAGGCCGGCCTGCGCTGCATCCCGGCCGAGAGCCAGTACGCCCAGATGGTCCGCGACATGCTCCAGTGGTATCGCGAAGACCCAAGCGACTGGCAGAAGGCCTGGCACAAGGCCCAGAAAAAGTACCGCCAGGATCCCGAGTTCCAGAAGGCCTCCAACGGCGGCATCGACGTGAAGATCAACGGGGCCTATGTGCTCATGGGCCTGTTGTTCGGCAAGCGGGATCTGGACCAGACGATCATCATCTCGTGCCGCTGCGGGCAGGACTCCGACTGCAACCCCTCGAGTTCGGCGGGCGTGCTGTTCACCACGATCGGTTTCTCGAGACTGCCCGAGCGATTCACCAAGGAACTGGACGAGACGAGGGTGTTCAGCCACACGGCATACAACTTCCCCGCGTTGATCGACGTGTGCGAGAAGCTCGCGCGGCAGGCCATCGCCGAGGCCGGGGGGCGCGTCGAGAAACAGGCCGACGGCGACGAGGTCTTCGTCATTCCCGTGCTGGCTCCCAAACCCAGCGCGTTGGAGCTGAGCTGGGCCCCCGGCCCCATCGCCAACAGCCGGTTCACCGCCGAAGAGATGGCCAAGATCACGGTCAAGGAAAAGCCCAAGCCGTAAGGATCGTCCGGCCTTGGCTGCCCTCGCGCGTCGGACCGGCCGAACGGCCTTCGCGGTTGTCCGGTGTCCTATGCCCCTTCTCGATGGATATGCGCGTTTGCAAATCCGAGGGGGCTACTCGGATCGGGCTACTCCTGCCTGCTGGGATTGAGGCGGTCGGCGGGGCACGCAAGGCGGGTCCTCTTTTGGGGCGAACCATCTACCGCGCAATTCGGTGGACGACGAGGCCCGCCCGGCGATTCCACGCTTAGGAAGTCTGCGCCCGACTGTTGAGTCGGCGATGCGCAGGGATTTGCCGGATGGGACCTTCCTGTCCGTACGGAACATTCTCTTGGAGGTAGCCCCCAAGCGGCCGAGTTGCGTTCTCGTGGATCCGTTTTCCCCCTGGCGAGGGGACTGCAAGGTCGAGAACGCGGCGGGCGGGGGAGCTATTGTCGTTTGACGGGCCCTCCTCGGCTATCCCGGTGGGCGGACATGAGCGTCGAACGGACCCGCAACCGTTGGTTCAGGGGGCTGCTGGCGTTCTCGTTCGCGCTGGTGATGTTCTCGTACGGCATGGCCACGGTCCAGTACCAGATCTTCCCGTATCCGGTGCTGCGCGACGCCAAGCTGGCGTTCGACGCGCTTTGCGAGATCTACCGACCGGAAGACCGGACCGACGGCGCGCCTGCTGCGCCTCCGACGCAGGGTCCGTTGCCCGAGGCCCCGGTCGTGCGGAACCACGCGGGCGTGGTTTCCGACGACTTGATTCTCGTTTGCGGCGGCTCGGACTACTTGAGAACCCACGCCCCGGAACACGGCTGCCTGGCCTGGCTGGTCGATCGGCAAGGCCGCGTGCGGCACGTGTGGCCCTATGACCCCACGGTCTGGAGCGGGCTGAACGATGTTCATACGTTTCCGGCGGCTTCGGTCATCTATCCGATCGGCTTGCATTTGTACGAAGATGGCGGGTTGCTGGCGAGCTTCCAGGGGAAGAGCTGCTTTCCCTATGCCGTGGGGATCGCGCGGTTTGACCGCGATGCCCGGCTGCTCTGGAAGCGCGAGCTGTTTCACCATTGGTTCAGCGTGGGCGGGGATGGGCGGATCTACGCGCCGTCGCTTCGCGTGGTGGAGTCGCCGATCCGTCTCGGCAACACCAGGGCACAAATCACCACCGACAAGCGAAAGATCCTCAGCGACACGGTCGCGGTGCTCGATCCGGCGGGAAACCCGATCGACGAGATCTCGGTCTTGGATGCGCTGGTGGATTCCGGCTGCATTGGGGTCTTTCAGGGCGCGATGACCGAGCCGGTGACCCCGCTGATCGACGTCCCCACCGACGATCCGATCCACCTGAACGACGTCCGCCTCGTCGACGCGGCTCTGGCCGCGCGCGTTGCCTGGCTGGCGCCCGGAGACCTCTTGCTGTCGATGCGCAGCATCAACGCGGTGGGGGTCCTCGACGCGCGAACGCGGCGCTTCAAGTGGCTGGTCGTGGGCAGAACGCTGCGGCAGCACAGCCCCCGGTTTTTCGGCGAGGGCGTGCTGGTGTTCGACAATTTCGGCGGACCGCACCAGACCGGCGGCTCGCGACTTGCGCGGATCGACCTGGCCTCCTCCGCCGTCGAAACGGTCTTTCCCAGACCTTCGCGGTCTTTGCCCTCGGCGTTCTTCGCCGAGACGGCCGGCCACCTCGATCTGAGCGCCGATGGCAACCGGGCACTGATTGCCGCGG
>JANLFZ010000293.1:0-3041 GCA_024653385.1 Thermoguttaceae bacterium
CAGATCAGCCAAAGCGGGCATCAGTTGGTCTAGGTCGCGGCATACCAGAAAGTCCCAACGCCCGAAATCGCCGAGGTTGTTCACCGCGGTTACCCACTTGCGCGCTGCGGTATGTTTCTGATTCGTTCGCTCTGGGTCGTGGACTTCGAAGCCCTTGATCTCCAGCACCACGGTCAGCCCGTTTGTCAATCGAACCAAGAAGTCCGGCTCATAGCTATGGTCCACGCCGAGGTACTCGTAGGGAATGGTCAAACCGAGGTGGTCGTTCCGGGCATAGCACGCGACTGCCGGGCAGAGGTCAAGGAGCCGGGCGGCCTCGCCTTCCCAATCGGAGTGCTGAACGACGCACTTGATGTGGCTCTTGACCGTTTCCACCACGGGGCGCGTTGTGGTGAAATCGACCGCCGAGGTGCTGCCGTAGGGCTTGTACCGGTTCAAGACGGGCAGCAACGGCGGCTCGCCGGCCGTCTCGTCCGGGTAGAGGGCGTCTCGAATGCGTTCGACGATCAGGCGCGAGTACTTCTCCAGGCCCAACTCGCGCTGGTCGACGTTGTTGAACCGGACGCGCGTCTTGACATACTCCTGCACGAACCGGAATACCTGGGGAAAAAGCTGGTGCCGCGACTGAAGCCGCATCACTCTGGTTCGCTTGTCGTCGCGCCCTTGCGTCGGCGCCAACAACTCGTCCACGACGCACTTGGCAATCTGGAACAGGATGCCCTGCAGGTGCGTCTGGCTGTAGTATTCGTCGCGATCTTGCTGGACGAACTCGAAAGGGACGGAGTTCCACGGCGTATCGAGGTACCCGGCCGTGGGCCGCAAGAAGGTCGTGGTCGGCTCCAGCCGCGGATCGATGCTCAGCGGCTCGATCTCGGCCACGTTGCACTTCAAGAGGTTTTTCGCCAAGGCGAAAACGTAGCCTTCGACGATGGGGAAGCGCATTTCCATCGCGTCTGCACGTTCGGGCACCGCATAGACGGGATTCTTCGGCTTGTCCTCGGGCGTCGCCTTGTGGACCGGCCGGCCCTTGAACGGGATCACGGAGAAAGGAATTCCGTACACGTCGACGTATTCCTCGGGCAGCAGGCCCGTTTGCGGATCGGGATCGTAGCTCATGCGCCGCAGCCCGCGGCCAACCACCTGTTCGCAGAGCAACTGGCTCCCGAACGCCCGAATGCCGAGAATGTGCGTCACGTTGTTGGCGTCCCACCCTTCGGTGAGCATGGACACGGAAACCACGCACCGCACGAACTCGCCCGGCTGACCGCGCTTGCCGACCGTGGCGATGATGCGCCGGAGTTCTTCGGCGGCGTCCTGCCTGGTCTTGTTCGGGTCCTCGCTCTCCGCCTCGCCAAGCAACTTCGTGTCGATGCGGATGGTGTGTTTGCGGTCGGGGGTGTTCGAGAAATACTCGGGAAACACGGCCCCTCGGCCGTAAACGACTTTCTTCTTGCGCTTGCCTTTGCGCTTTCTCGGCGTCTCCTCCTCGTCCTCGCCCGCCTCGACTTCCTCGACCTCCTGCTCGGTGACGGTCTCCGACTCGCTCTCGCCGCTGATCTTGCGATAGAAGACCTCGGCGATGTCGGTATTGTCGCAGACGACGATCAGCACCGGCGGCACCCGCTCTTGATGGGGATTTGCCTCCTCGATGTACTTGAAACGCTCGACCCACTGGCCTGCGATCTGTTCCAACGCCCCCTCGGCCTCGCGGTAGACCACTTCGGCCTTGGGTCTTCCGCTGGGTAACTTGTCCGCCGGCGAAAGCGACCCGGTGATGTTATGCCAAAGCCTGAAGTACTTCGGGTCCGGCCGGCCGGCCAAGTCGCGCCGCGCCGTGTCGTCGAAAACCGGCAGACGCGGAATCTTCACGATACCGCACTCGATGGCATCGACCAACCCAAAGTCGCTTACCAGCCACGGGAAGGGCTGCCCCTCCGGGTAACCGCTCCCCTTGATGTAAAACGGCGTGGCCGAGAGATCCACGCAAAACGATATCCCTGGTTTATTTCCCCCGCGGGCATTGTTGATCCAGTCCAGGCCCGTCAACCATACGCGAGCCTCCTCCGCTTCCTCTTTCAGCTCCCTCCGCTCGTCGGCTGCCAAGTCTTCCCCATTCACGGGCCTCGGGCGCCAACAGTGGTGCCCCTCGTCGTTGAGCACCATAAGCGGCATCCGCTCGTACAGATCACCAAGCACACGGCGGGCGAGCGTCTCGGGCGTTTCCGGCCCCTTGTCGACGACGGCGTAGCGATGCCAGTTCTCCACCAACACCTTTCCGTATTGAAGAAGCGACCGATACTTGACCGGCACCAGGTCGAACGCCGCGTAGTAGTTTTCCGGGTTCTCGGGCCGAAGAACCTGAAGGCGCTCTTTGACCGTGAGATTCGGGCAGCAGACCAGCGCGGCGCTGGGGAACTCCGTGCTGCCGGGGTTCATCGCGCGGTTGCAGAACGCCCAAGAGATGAGCATCGCCATCACGACCGTCTTGCCCGATCCGGTCGCCATCTTGCACCCCAGACGCCTTAGCGCCAAGGGCAGCCCCGGGTCCGCCGGCGGGTCCACCAGCATCGGGAAGAAGTCGGGCCTGACGAGTTGCGGAAACAGCGGCCGCTCGCCCCGCAGCAGTCGGGCCAGGTTCTCTTCCGACAGTTCAAAGTTCTTGAACCCCGTGCGCGACGCCTTGCCGGGGATGCGCAGCTCGGCAAGATAGATGATCGTCTCGGCCGCTTCGCGCTGGCAGAAGAACAACCGCCGCGGGCGCTGCGCGCTGGCCCAATGGTTCAATAGATCGCGCGTCACCTTCGATGCCCCGCGATAGCCCGCCTCGCGCCAGCGCCGAACGTCCTTGCGCAACAGGTTCACCAGCGGCAGGTCGTCCCGCTCCTCCTCGGCGAACAACCGCTGCTGGGCCGTGCCGGTGCGCTCCGTCTTGTACCAGTAGCCGGCCTCGCGACGGAAGCCCGCCCGCGAAGGCACCCCCGTCTGCGAGTCGTAGATCCAGTGGTCGATCGGCCCGTCATCTGCAATCCGTATGACGAGCC